>CAYMXC010000058.1:0-10731 GCA_964394135.1 uncultured Phycisphaerae bacterium | reverse complement strand
TTCCGGCGGTCAGCAGCAGCGGGTGGCAATTGCGCGTGCACTGGTCAATCGGCCGTCGCTGCTGCTTGCGGACGAGCCGACCGGCAACCTCGATTCTCGGACGAGCGAAGAGATCCTTGCGATGTTCCAGCAGCTCAATAAGGAAGAAGGGCTCACCATTATTCTTGTTACCCACGCCGCTGAAGTGGCAGATCATGCACGCCGAGTCATTCATATTCGCGACGGTTTGATCGAAGGAGGTGCGTTTAACGTTAAGGAGCAGTCCCAGACCGACACTGCTGAAGATGCTTCCATCTGCCGGACAAAACGATCGGAAAAGGTATAGTCATGAGTTGGCTCAAGACAAAATTTCATTCCCGTACGCTGCGGACGGCATTTCACGCCCTGCGGCGAAATAAAATGCGTTCCGCTCTGACAACCCTGGGCATCGTGATCGGCGTAGCCGCAGTCATCGCTATGATGGAAATCGGCAACGGCTCGTCCAAGGCAATTCAACGATCCATTGCCGGCATGGGCGCCGATAACATAATTGTCCTGCCAGGCGCAGCAGCCAGTGGCGGCGTTACCTTCGGCGGTGGCAGTGCGATGTCGCTTACCCCGGAAGATGCCCAGGCCATCCTTCGCGAATGTCCATCCGTTCGGGCAGTAGCGCCGATTGTTCGAGCACGAGGCCAGGTCGTCTATGGCAATCTGAACTGGGTACCGGCAACCATGAACGGAACTACTCCGGCCTTTCTCGATGTGCGAAAATGGACCGAACTGGCAGAGGGCGAGCCCTTTACCGATCAGGATGTACGAAACGCCAGTAAGGTCTGCCTGATTGGCCAAACTCTTGTTCGGGAATTATTCCAGGGAACCTCCCCCATCGGCCAGGAGGTTCGCGTGAAAAACGTGTCCTTCAAGGTCATCGGTGTCTTGAGTACCAAAGGGGCAAACATGATGGGCGTGGATCAGGACGACATTCTCATCGCACCATGGACGACCATCAAACGCCGTGTTTCAGGCGTATCCGCTGCTAACCAGAGCTCCTCGGCACAGAGTTCCTCAAAGGAACAGGTCAATACCCTCAGCGACCTGTACCCGGGGCAGACTAAATTGTATCCGGAACAGTCGGTGACCCAGGCGGCCGATACGCCGTTGCCCGTTCGCTTTACAAATGTCGATCAAATTCTTGTAGCGGCCAGATCACCTGCCCAAATCCCTTCCGCCATCCGTCAGATTACAGAACTTCTGCACGAGAGGCATCGAATTCACCCCGGCCAGCCGGACGATTTCAATATTAGAAATATGACCGAAATGATCAAGGCCCTCAGTTCAACAACGTTCCTGATGACTCGCCTGCTGCTGTTTGTGGCGCTGATTTCACTTGTGGTGGGCGGCGTCGGGATTATGAACATCATGCTCGTCTCCGTTACAGAACGCACCCGTGAAATCGGCCTGCGAATGGCTGTCGGCGCGCGAAGCCGCGATATACTCAGACAGTTCATCGTCGAGGCGGTCGTTTTGTGTATGCTCGGAGGAGCTTTGGGCATCTTGATCGGGCGAGGAACTTCGATTATAGTACGTATTGTTCTACGCTGGCCAACAGAATTATCGCTCGGCGCGATCATTGCCGCCGTCGCGGTGTCGGTGAGCGTCGGCCTGATTTTCGGATATTATCCCGCGTGGAAGGCTTCAAGGTTGGACCCCATCCAAGCATTGCGATATGAGTAAAAAAGGTAAAAAATTGAAAATCTGCTCCAGCCAAAGGAGGTTCATCATGGACAATCAACGTTTTTGGATCAGTCTGTTCTGCACAACAATCCTCAGTGGATGCACTGTTGGACCCAATTATCGTACGCCTCAAATCCAAACACCACGTACTTGGAGTGGAGCCACAACCCAAGCGGCGGCAACTCAGCCCTCCAGACCTACCACGCAACCTGTTGAAATAGACGAATGGTGGAAATCGCTGAACGATCCCAAATTGAATTCTCTGCTGGCCCGGGCGATGGAGTCGAATCTCGATCTGAAAATTGCCACCGCGCGAGTCCTCGAAGCTAGGGCCCAGCGGGGGGTCGTCGCCGCGGACCTCTGGCCTCAGATTGACGCTTCCGGGTCGTACTCCTACCGCGGTTCTAGTCTCAACACCAGCCCAAAAACGACCGGCGGTCTGAGTTTTGGCAAGCAATTGCGAAACACAGCCGTAAATGCGGCACTGGAAACACTGACGTCAGGGCAGACCGTGGCCGCACCTTCCGCAAGAGAAATAATAGGTAGGTCAGTTACATCAGCTGTCAATGATAAGCTGCAGGGCAGTGGAGTTAAAGCTTCCCGCGATCAAAATATGTTCCAGCTCGGTTTCGATGCGACCTGGGAACTGGATGTCTTTGGTGGAATTCGTCGGTCAGTAGAGGCTGCAGATGCCAACCTGGCAGCCTCGATTGAAAACCGTCGCGATGTCCTCGTCACTCTGCTTTCGGAAGTCGCTCTCAATTATGTTCAGCTTCGAGGATATCAACGCCGCCTTGCCATTGCACGTGAGAATATCCACGCACAGCAGGATACGGTTGAACTGACCAAGGTGCGATACAAGGCCGGCTTTACCAGCGAATTGGATGTCGTTCAGGCACAGGCCCAACTTGCGAGCACGGAATCACAGGTGCCCCTTTTGGAAAGTGCAATCAAACAGTCCATTTTCCAGCTGAGTGTACTGCTGGGCCAGCCGCCGGCTGCATTGCTGACGGAACTGGAAAAAGCGGGACCAATTCCAATTGTTCCTGCCGAAGTGCCGGTAGGCTTGCCGTCAGATCTGCTTCGTCGCCGGCCTGACATTCGATCGGCGGAACGTCAGCTGGCCGCAGCGGTTGCACGCGTAGGTGCAGCCACCGCAGATCTGTTCCCGAAATTTGCCCTGACTGGTTCTTTTGGCCCTCAAAGCCGAACCATCAATCATCTCCTCGACAGTCAGAGTCTGGGGTGGTCGGTCAGCCCGGGAGTCAGTTGGCCGATTTTCGATGGCTGGCGAATCCGTTCTAATATCCAGCTCCAAAATGCCCTAGAAGAACAGGCTCTTGCTACGTATGAAAAAACGGTGCTTACAGCTTTTCAGGACGTCGAGGGCTCGCTGGTGGAATATACTAATGATCAGATTCGCCATAAGTCGCTCACTGAAGCCGTCGTTGCCAGCCAGCGATCAGCCGATCTGAGCAACGAATTGTATACCAGGGGTATGACGGCCTTCCTCAACGTACTCGAATCCCAGCGCGCACTCTATAGCTCACAGGATCAGCTTGTTCAAAATGAAACCGCTGTGGTTACAGACCTGATCGCATTGTACAAAGCACTCGGCGGCGGATGGCAATCTCAGAAAAAATAAAAGAACGACCGCAACTTTCTATCCGAAAAAAAATATCTGCCGGATTACGCTTTTGCTACCTTAATGCTTTTGGAATTCGGTCTTTTTAACTATTGCCCCCTTGTCGCCGGGATACGCAACGATCACTTCGTTCGCCATGCCGATAAACAAACCGTGACCTGCAACTCCCGGAATCGAATTGATCGCCGCGTCCAGTTTCGCCGGGTCACGAATTTCATCGAATTTCGCATCCACTACGATGTGGCCGGGTTCGGAAATCACTGGTCCCATTTTACCTTTCGATTCCCGGATTGTCGTTTTTGCTCCCAGACTCGCCAGACGTTTGATGACGAGACTCAATCCTTCGCTAACCACGTCGATCGGAACCGCAAACATCCGACCGAGCACCGGTACTATTTTTCGTTCGTCAACTACAACGATAAAACGCTTTGCCATCGCCGCTACAATCTTTTCCACCACGTGTGCAGCGCCCGCCCCCTTAATCAGATTACCTGCCGGATCAACTTCGTCCGCTCCATCCACCGCCAGATCCAGTTCTTCCACATCCATCGCATCAACCAGCGGAACTCCATACTGCCGGGCAAGAAAGTGCGCCTGCAGGGATGTGGGCACTCCAGTGATTCGAAGTCCTTCCTCTCGAACACGACGCCCAAGCTCCTCAATGAAAAAGGCCAGTGTCGTTCCAGATCCCAGCCCCACCCGTGATCCGTCGGTTACCTGGTTCGCCGCTGCCATTGCTGCCGTCCGTTTCAATACGTCCATATCGAAATTTTTTTGCCCGTTAGACATCATTTGGTTTTCTCTCCTAAAAAAATCTTTTCTGCACCTTCATTTAACTTCGGATTTTAGTTCGAGACAAGATCACTTTTTATCCTTAAACAATCTATAAACCCTTCAGTTATTTGATACAAGTTCTTCTTGTCCCCCAATCGGTTCGGACGCACGGCAGGTGTCGCCATTCCCGAATAAACCGTTTATAGTTAGAGTATTGGCCAAATCCCAAAAAAGACAAAAACCAAAAAAAAGATTTTTTATTTGACAGAATTCATGACGCAGGTACAATAAATACACAAATGCGGGGTTTCTGATGGCTGATTGATAAGGGGATTCATGGGGGTAACTGGTTTTATCGCATCCCGAATGAAATTCTCTGACAACATAACACCTATTGTGCAGAATAGTCCGTTGCTCATCAATAGTTGTTCGCTCTGTTGCAGAGAATTCATCTCCTTTTAAAAATGATTCTACTCGATGAAAAAATAAACGCCTGGTATGCAGTTGAAATAACGTTCCTGAAATGGGGGTTTAAACTTCTTCACAATTGAAAGGAGATCGTCATGAAAAAGTATTCTCTTCTGTTAGTGCTTGGTATCATTGTAGCCATGACTGGCTGCAGCCAGATGCGGGCCGTAAACCTGGCGCCGCAAACCCGATCCACCGATGTCTATGTGGGAGATCAACTCGTACAAGCAAATCTGCAATACAAAGACGTCAGCTGCTACAAATGCGTCTGCCCCGGCTGCAAACCCATTGCCTTTGCGTCTAATGGCAGCAAAACCACCAAAGAGGGCTGTAAACTGGATTTCCCCTGCGGTTCCAAGGTTACCGTTGTGGCTACGAACGAGCCGGGCTCCTGCAATGTTGTCAGATGTGTGGCCTATCGTGATGATACAAAGACGGACTGTAAAAAGGCCAAAGTTCGTGTAATTCACGCCTCGCCCGACATCGGTGCCGTTCAACCGGTCCTGGTATCCGCCGGCAGAGACGCCGGTTGTCCCGCTACGCCGACTAGATATCCGATGTTGGGATATCGAGACTCGTCGGTCTATGCCTCCATCACGCCAGGCTCCTATTGCCTTGAAGCTAGGTCGGGAAAGGCAAAAGAGGCCGACCTGAGAATTTCAAATATGAAATTCAATGCCGGCACCAACTATACTATCTTTCTCACCGGACAAAAGGCCGATAAATCCTTAAGTGCCATGAGTCTGGTGGATGCAAAGTAGAACGCGGCGGGAATCCAAATCGCATAAACCAATGTCGTTCCATTTAAAGTCCGCAAGGTCGCATCGCTGGCTCGGATGCGGGTTCGCTGCCCGCATCCGGGTCTTTGTAAAATCTTTATGACGCGTCTCAACGGCCGCAACGATTCTATACCGGTTATCGTTGCTCCAAAGGAACGTAGCGGGTCTCGTTATTACCAATGTAAACCTGCCGTGGACGCGCGATCTTGAACGTCGGGTCGTCGTGCTGCTCCTTCCATTGCGCAATCCATCCCGGAAGCCGACCAATGGCAAACATGACCGTGAACATGTTCAACGGAATGCCGATTGCCCGAAGAATAATCCCACTGTAAAAGTCCACATTCGGATACAGTTTGCGATCGACAAAATACGTATCCTTCAGGGCCAATTCTTCCAGCTTCCGGGCAATATTCAGCAGATTATCATTGATCTTGAGCTTGGACAGAAGTTTGTCGGCTACCTTGGCCAAAATTTGAGCCCGAGGATAGTAATTCTTGTAAACTCGATTCCCGAATCCATAAAGCCGGAACGGATTGGTCTTATCCTTCGCCATCCGAATGCAATCTTCCGGCGTCAGGCCGCCCTCGTGTATCTTCTCCAGCATCTCGATGACTTCGACATTGGCGCCGCCATGCAGTGAACCCCACAAAGCACAAACTCCCGCCGCGCAAGAGGCAAACAGATTGGCCCTGCTCGAACCCACCATGCGAACCGTAGAAGTACTGCAATTCTGCTCGTGGTCCGCATGCAGAATCAACACCATGTTAAAGGCGTCCTCCACTTCAGGGTCGATCAGGTATTGATCATACGGCATCGAAAACATCATGTGCAGAAAATTCGCACAATATCGCAGCCGTGGATCTGGATATATAAACGGCAGACCCATCGAACGCCGATACGAAAATGCCGCTATGGTCCGAATCTTACTGATCAGCCGGGCCGCCATTTCCTCAAAGGCGTCCTGTGGGTCCTGTTGCAAAAACTGATAATGAAAGCACGAAAGCGTATTGATCATCGCCGACAGCATCGCCATCGGTGGCGCCGTCACCGGAAATCCTTCAAAGTGATGCTTCATAGATTCATTCAACATTGCGTTCTGGGTCAACCGCTTGCTGAATCGCGCCAGCTCGTCCTTTTGGGGCAGGCGCCCATAAATCAACAGCCACGCTACCTCGATAAAGTTCGGCTTATCCACAAACTGCTCCACAGGTATCCCTCGATAGCGAAGAATCCCCTTTTCGCCGTCAATGAACGTGATAGCACTCTTGCAAGAACCGGTGTTCGCAAAACCAGGATCATACGTGATCGCTCCCGATTGGCTGCGCAACTGGGAAATGTCGATCGCCAGTTCTCCTTCCGTGCCCTTAATCAAAGGCAACTCATATTCCTTGTCACCAATGGTCAGTTTTGCGCTTTGTGGCATCTTATGTCACCCTTTCTCAACGCCTGTTCTAATCATTAGAATTAGTTATCCTGCTTAGTGGCAGTATACAAATTACTGATACTTATCGCAATGGTGTACACCAGAAAACAATACTAAAAGTAAACGTAAATATAGATTCTGTAGATTTAAAGGTGTCCGACAAAATTATAGCTCAGCCAGCATCGTCCCGAGCCGGATCGAACCATATAATTTTAAAGAAGCCATTATAGTAAAAAACACAATTTTTGAAAATGGGGGAATAAAATGAACGACTTTAATAAAAGAACAATTCTTGTAACAGGCGCAACTGGTCATCAGGGTGGGGCTGTCGCCCGCCATCTTCTCCAGGATGGGTGGAAAGTTCGGGCACTGACCCGAAATGTCGATCAGCCGAAGGCGCAGGAACTTGCCTATCTGGGAGCCCAAGTCGTTGAAGGCAACCTGGACGTGATGGATTCCAATCATCCCGCATTCCAGGGTCTTTATGGCATCTTCAGCGTTCAGGGTTGGCGAGAGGAAGGAATCGAAGCAGAAATCCGCCGAGGCAAGCATCTGGCCGATATTGCCAATGATCTCGAAATTGCCCATTTTGTATATAGTTCCGTTGGGGGGGCAAATCGCCATACAGGAGTGCCTCATTTTGAAAGCAAGTGGCAGATCGAGCGGCATATTCAGGATCTATGTTTGCCCGCCACGATTCTTCGGCCGGTCTTTTTCATGGAAAACTTTTCCCTTCCAGCGACACAGCAGCAAATTATTGAAGGCCGATTGAAAATGGCGATCAAGCCCGATCGACGATTGCAGTTGATTGCCGTGGATGACATCGGCGGCATTGCGGCTAAAGTTTTCTGGAATCCGGACGACTATATCGGGCGGGAGCTTGAGATTGCAGGTGACGAGTTGCCCATGCCGCAGGTGGCTGTACTTCTGGGCCATGCCATCGGGCGACCGGTGGAATTTGAAGAGATTTCCATCGATGATCTCTGGGCCGAGGACGCAAACATCGCGGAAATGTTCCAGTGGTTCAATGAGCACGGCTACCAGGCCGACATCGACAGTTTACGGGCCATATATCCGCAATTGACCGATTTTACGACCTGGCTCAAAAAGACCGGCTGGGAAAATCTGGCTGCCAAAGTCATGGAAATGGCCAAATGGCCTAACGCTGCCGGTTCGCGCCGCGATGTCGGTGAAAAAGTGTTCGAGATTCCACCCCAGTTCGTGGAAGACTGCGCGGGGAATGGTAATCGTATTCCATCGTGTCGAACGCAATTTGATATAATCACGATAATCATCCAGATAGATTGCATAAAAGCGATAGGATTGTTCGCGAAAACGAAATGGTTCGAATGATTCCACGCAATTCATATCTTCAAGCCAGAATGCAAATACAAACGTGGCGGCAAAAGATCGGCCGAAAATTTCCTGCCACGTGCTTAATGCATCAATATCCTCCCGACCGACCCATGGATCGTAAAGCCAGCCATTTTTGCCCGGTTTAGCCTTTCGACCCTTGATATCGACCAGCAGATTTCGCTGATTGGGTAGATAGACAATAAAATCGAAACTCTTGAGCTGAACCTGGGCGAAGGCTGACCGATGGGCCTCATCGACGGCAACATAGTGCAGAGCCCGTTGCCGAAGGAATTGTTCAAAGGCCATTTCGTAATGATTATCCTTCTTCATCAGGCATTAAAACCCTGTAACCAAAAACAGTTTTAAGGTGTCGGCTTTTTTATTGCAAAAGATGTCTCGGATTGTTCGAAAATTCCACCACGGACATCTGCGACTGTTCGCCGGTCTTCAGATTTTTGATTGTGACCAGATTCTGATCCCGCGTTTCGCTGCCCAGGATAACGGCAAAACGCGCGGATCGGCCAGAAGCGTATTTGATCTGCTTGCCGATCGCCTGACGACGGGGAGAATAGTCGGCGACGATATCTTTCTGCCGAAGCTGGGCAACCATTTGCATTGCAAGTGGAAACAGGTCCGCTTCCGCGTCGATCACGAAAAAGTCTGGCGGATGATGCGGTGTTATGGCGGGCAGTTTTCCCGCCTCCTCAAGCAGATCCATAATGACCACGTCACCCATCCCGAACCCCACAGCCGGCATGGCCGGACCACCGAACATGCGGATCAGATTATCATATCGCCCGCCACCCGCGACGGCTCGCATTTGAGCTCCACGATCGAAAATTTCCCAGACAATACCCGTGTAATACGCCAGACCGCGGACCACCGTAGGCTTGTATTGAAAGTATTCCGATAAACCGAAATAGTTCAGATAGCTTTGCAGCTGTTCGATCTTCTTGACTTCGGCGACGCATTCGTCGGTTGTTGCCATGGCCGCGACGGCGGAAAAGTTCGGAACATGTAGGATGCTGAGCAGCGCATTAAAGTCCGTTTCGCTCAAGCCCTGTTCTCTGGCGTAGGTGGCAAATTGCGGACCTTCGAGTTTTTCGTATTTATCCATAATGGTGAAAAACAGCTCATGACGATCGGCACCGATGCCCGCCTGGGTGAGCAGAGTACCGACCAGCGGTCTGCTATTTACCCGGAGTTCCACTTTGTCCGGCCCAAGGCCCACACGCCGAAGAAAATCGCAGGCGACGAAAATACATTCCGCGTCAGCAAGGACATCGTCGGAACCGACAATATCAATATTCCACTGGAAAAATTCGCGAAGCCTGCCTTTTTGAGGCCGTTCCGCACGACACATACGGGGAATGGAAAACCACTTGACGGGCTTGGGCAGAGCATTGGCCCTGGCGGCTACCATGCGGGCCAGGGTCGGCGTCAGTTCGGGCCGAATCGCCAGATTTCGCCCTCCGCGGTCTTCGAAACTGAAGAGTTCCGAAACGATCCCTTCCCCGGACTTGATCTGATATAGGTCGAGGTGTTCGAAAATCGGGCCTTCGTATTCTTCGAACCCGTGCATGAGGCTGATCTGCCGCCACTGGTTGAACAGCCACTGGAGTCGGGCCATCAGATCCGGATAAAAATCCCGCGTGCCACGCGGGGCCTGTAAAATATTTTTTTGAACGTTAGCCTGATTCATATTCATTTCCGAAGAATGCTAAAATATAAAATATTAAATTCATTCAAATTATGATGCCCTGCAGGTCAAATGTAAAGAACAAGCCGATTTGAACTTTTTAACGGTGTTTGCCTGAATGTTTCGGCAGGCTTCTTTGAGGACATTTTTGCTAATCTTCTGTTTCTCGCGGTTCCCTTATTTTCACACTCTTACACCTCGTTGTCTTCCTGGCGAAGACGAGAATCCCAACGTGGCCGACCGACCGCAAATGAAATAATTTTATCAGCCGACTTAAATAAAAAAATGGCCGCAACGCACCATCTTCTCTAGCGCCAGTCCCGCGCAGGCGGAAATCCATCTTCGAATTTTGAACTACGAACTCTTTTCTTCCAGCAATTGATAATAGCAATTCCGCCGCGATGGTCGGTAGCCGGCGCGAGTGATATACTCTCTCAGCTCGTCCTCCTTCATGCGAAATCGCACACCAGTCGATGCGACCACGTTCTCTTCCAGCATCAGCGATCCGAAATCATTGGCCCCGAATTTCAGTGCCACCTGCCCCACCGCCGGACCCTGCGTCACCCACGACGCCTGCAAATTATCGAAATTATCCAGAAACAATCGGCTCACAGCCAGCGTACGCAAATAGTCCTGCACACTGGCAGTCGAAGAAATATGATATTCCGCCGCCAGTCGTGTACCCCCGGGCTGGAAAGGCCAGCATATAAACGCCGTAAATCCGCCCATCTCATCCTGCAAATCACGCAGGCATTCCAGATGCTCGATCCGATCACTCAGCGTCTCCACGTGGCCGAACATCATCGTCGCCGTCGTTCGCATCCCCATCCGATGCGCCGCACGCATAACCACAAGCCACTCATCGCGACTCGCC
>CAYMXC010000057.1:0-10762 GCA_964394135.1 uncultured Phycisphaerae bacterium | reverse complement strand
GTTTGGGTGTTTTCTGCGCCCGCCGTCTGCTGAATCCGGGGCCGGTCGGATTCTCCAGACACTGTCTGGAAAATGTTCGTGTTGGCCATATAGAAGGCGCGCATCTGATACAGGTTGCTCTTTGCGAACCCTCGCCCGAACTTAGCCGTAAGATCAATAGCAAGCCGGACCAACAGTTCCTCGCCGTACTCCGCCCGAACCTCTCCCTTCTGCTCGCTTTCGACGATCCGCCGGCCGATCAGCCAATAGGCGGCGGTCATGACGCAATTCACCGAACGAGCCGAGGCACTTCTTGCGGCAGCGATCACACCGGCGATATCACCGAGAATCGCGCCATACGGCATATCGGCAACGGTGGCATGTGGCGTTTTGACCGGCCTTGATCTCATTTGTTCTCCCCCTCCGCGTCCTCTGCGTTTCGGCGGTGAGTTCCGTATTCTGGCGACTGCTCCCGCACCTGCATCGGCTGGGTCATGGCGTTCACTTCCAGCCAGTAGTGCTGGCGCTTCTTGACCTCGTGCCAGGGGAAGCGTGCCGGATCGCGGATAGGTTCCTGGAGCGTGGGTTTCTGGACGCAGTTCGTCACCACGTAAAGCCAGTAGCAGTCGCGTCGGTCTTCTGCGACACGACGCTCATTGGGTGTGAGCAGAATCGTCCCGGCGGGATCGCCCAGCCCCTTCACTTCGATGAGCCGTAATTCGCCGGAACTGATATCGAGGCTTGTAATGTCGTAACCGAGGTTCTTCTCGTGGACATCGTAGACCTGACGTCCCTGCGCCTTCTCGTGGTCCATCACCACCTGCATGGCGATAGCCTCGGTTTTGAGGTTCGGCTGGAGCCGTTGGACCTCCGCAGTGTCTCGTTCCGGGTGCGGCAAAACGAGGACGCTCGTGATGCGCTCGACGGCCTGTAGGGAGAGGGATCGCTGACGCTCCATCTCCTGCCTGCGCCGGTCGCGTCGGGCAAGAAGCTCGGAATGCCTGGCTTCCGCCATAGACAAACGTCCTTCCGCGCCGGGGAGCTTCTTCTCGACATCGGCGGCGGCCCTGCCGATCTCCTCGTCGGCCTTCTGGATGAGTTCCGTCAGGGAGAGTTCCACGTGCGAGGCGATTCGCTCAACCTCGGACAGCCGATCCTTGCGGGTCTCTTCCAAGAACGGCTGAAATGCGGCGGTCTGAAGCCAGAACGTCGCCTCCGGCAGAATCGCCGCGGGCGGCAAGCTTTCCGGCGATTCGGCGGGTGTGAAGTTGCCCAGAATCCCCGGTTCCCGGAGAGCGGGTTCCTTTCCTTCGGCCACCTCCACGGCGAAGAGCCGTTCATGGATGACCTGCCCGAGTCCGTCCACAACGCGGGCGCGGTAGAAATCTATCCTCGCCGGTTGGTCATGCTGAATAGAGTAGAAACAGGCGCCCTTGCCGAAGGCATCCACCGCCAGGGACGCCGTATGCCGCCGGACGGCCTCAAAGAGCGGATGCCCAGGCGTGACCCACTCCAAGGTGTTCTTTTCCGCCACATCGCGGTCCGTGGAGCAACGTGGGTACTTGACGGCCAGCGAGGGAAGCCGCCAATCCGGCTCGCGCTCGTAGCGGCGGAGCGCTGATGGTGTGCGGCCCGGGTCGAACGTATGCGGAAGAGATGGGACTGGCTTGAGTTCAAGGCGAGCGTATTCGGCACCTTCGCGGATGAAACGGGCGATGGTCTCCGGCACGACGCGGCGTTCCTGCGCAAGGGCACGCCGCTCGATCAGCATGGCGAGGTTGAGCTTCTTGGAGGCGAGGCCTTCCAGAGCGTTCCGACAGATGGCCCTGAACTGGCCCTCGTCCACGTTCTTGAGAAGGCGTTCTTCGAGATCGGCATCGCCAAGTCTGCCCGCGTAGTAGTCGCGGAGGATTCGTTCGACGTGGGCGGCGGGCAGAACTTCCCCAACCACGTTGAACACGGCGTCGTCATCGAGTGCATCTCGAATTTCCTGGAGCTTCTCCAGCAGTCGCTGAAGCACCCGGCCCTCGATGGTATTGGTCGCCACAAAATTGAAGATGAGACAATCCTTGCGCTGGCCGTAACGGTGAATCCGACCCATGCGCTGTTCGAGGCGGTTGGGATTCCAAGGGATGTCGTAGTTGAAGAGGATGTTGCAGACTTGAAGGTTAATACCTTCACCCGCAGCCTCAGTAGCTACAAGAACTTGGATTGCCCCCTCCCGGAACTGTTGTTCGGCGTAAAGCCGCGATCCAACCTCGTCGCGGGAACCCGGCTTCATGCCGCCGTGGATGTAGCCCACCTTGAAACCCCAATCCTTGAGCTTCGCCACGAGGTAATCCAGCGTATCCTTGAATTCGGTGAAGACGAGCAGGCGCTGGTCCGGATGGTCGAAGAAGCCCTCCTTCTGAAGAAGTTCCTTGAGCCTGGAGAGCTTCGACTCGGCTCCGGCGTCCTCCACGGCCTGGGCCTGGGCTGCGAGTTTTCGGAGGTCGGCGATTTCCTCGCGGACCTGCTCGGCGTTACTAGCAAGAGTGATCGCCTCAAGCATTTCTTCGAGATGCTCACGTTCGACATCTTCCATCTCCTCGATTTCATCGGGGGAAGGAAGGTCCGGCGGGGCCTGCCTGGCGAGTTCCTGGGCGCGCTTCAGCCCATCCTCCAAGCGACGAACACGGTTTTCCAAACTGTGGCGCATGGCGTAGGTGCTGGAGGCAAGCCTGCGCTGATAGAGCGACATCAGGAATCCGACAGCGCGGGCACGGGGGTCGTCCCCCTGGGCCGCAGCTTTGGCGCTCTGCTGCTTCACGAATCGTGTGACTTCCTGGTAGAGTTTGAACTCCGGCCCATCCATCTGGAAGTCCACGGTGTGGGGGATGCGTTTGGTGAAAATCTTCTCCGCCACCCAGGTGCCGTCGGGACGCCGCTCAGGAAAATAGACCATGGCTTCCTTGGTGCGGCGCAGATAGAAAGGCGCACGGCGACGGTCCATCGCTTGCCGGATGGACTTCACGTCGGCATAGGCATCGGCGTCCAAGAGTTGCAGGAAGAGGCTGAAGTTCTCCGGGTCGCCTTTGTGCGGCGTCGCGGTCAGGAGAAGCAGGTGGTCGGTCGTGTCGCGGAGAAGTTCGCCGAGTTTGTATCGGAGGCTCTTGTGGGTTTCGTCGGACGCCGACATACGGTGGGCCTCGTCCACAATGACAAGATCCCAGTGGACTTGCCGCAGTCCCGGCAGGATGTCCTGCCGCTTGGCGAGATCGAGGGATGTGATGACCCGTTTCTTCTCTTGCCACTGGTTAAATCCAAACTGCTCGCGGATGTCCGCACCTTTCATCACCTCGAACTTGGCTTCGAACTTCTCCTTGAGCTCACGCTGCCATTGGAACGCCAGGTTGGCCGGACAAACGATGAGAATGCGCTCGGCCAGCCCTCTTAATTCCAATTCCCGAATCAGAAGCCCGGCCATGATGGTTTTGCCAGCGCCAGCGTCGTCCGCCAGGAGGAACCGCACGCGGGCGAGTTTGAGCAAGTAGTCGTAGATGGCCTCCAGCTGGTGGGGCAGCGGGTCCACGCGGGAGATGGACAGGCCGAAGAACGGGTCGAACTCGTAGGCAATGCCGAGGGAGTAGGCTTGAATGCCGAGACGGAGCAGATGACCATTGCCGCCATAGTTGAAAGCCGCGTCGAGAATGGTGAGCTTCTTGATGTCCTCGGCGCTCAGCGTGACCTTGCGGAACCGCTCGGTCTGAATGCCGACCATTCCGGCAACCCACGTTCCGGGACCGCTGGGACGCACGGTCTCTACCCGCATCGGCTCGCTGAAAAGCGAACCGGTGACGACTTGGCCTTCTCTGATAGGATGCTCTTCGATCATTCGGATGACTTCCTCTTCGGCAACCGTTTCTGTTCCGCGTCCAGTTCCTCCTTTATCTCGACGAGACGCCGGACCAGAAACGGTTGCGGCGTCCGCTTACCGTTTTCCCAGTGGTTCACCGAACTGAAGGTGACTCCCAGTTTCTGTGCAAACTGCTCTTGCGTCAGGCCGAGCCGCTCGCGGAGCTCTTTGATCAAATTTGGGATGTCGAGTTCAGTCATGGCCGCCTTCCTGCGAACCGTTCGTTTCTGCCGGAACTTGTTTTTATATAAACCACCATAACATCTTACATATCCGGGCCGGCTTATCAACATCTTTTTGGGCTGACTTATCCCCAGTTTTTTGCGGTCACCAACTGGCAAGGGCCTGCCTACGCTTTTCTATTACTGAGATTAAAAAGGTGGAAAAGGAACTTTACGCCATTGCACCTCAACTTGACAGAAATTTCAAAACTTCACCATTTCTTTGTCTTCCGATTGTCCATAATTTAACTCCTTCTAAAATGTTTAATAAAAGTACTAAACGATAAACCCGTAATATTTTCTTCTCTGCAAATTCGCCGGAAAAGTGATTCAAATGACCGGTCGTGACTGGTCCTGGTGGACCGATGAACCAACCCTCCGCATTGCCGGCAGCAGATACGGCCATTGGCGAAGTAGAGAAATCGACACCGCCGCCCGCAATCGCAGACCAGCCGCGGAGCATAACCGCCCCGGCGTAACGGAAGCCGGGTAATCCGGAAATATTGGTTGTTTCGTTCCTGTCCGTCCCGATCCCTTACCGCCAAAGTCACGGCCTTTCGCGGGTAAAGCCGGGATGTACAGTCATTGACCGTAATCCGCGGGGCTTCTTCCACCAGCGTCCTTTTAATCTTTCCCTACCATCGTGTTGAACCTGGACCGCCCATTATCGACTCTCCGATTTAGCTAAATTCTCGTTGCAGGACAGATTTTCACCGGTCCGCCCCTCGTATGGAACCAGGCGAAGACGGGGGTTTCCGGGAAGATTCGTCCACATGGGAAGGAGCGATTTCATATAAAACTTTACAGACCGCCATCAATTGAGGGATTGACACTCTGCTAAGTCGGTGAACGATACTTTCGATCATGGATTCCCGGAATACGTCCGTCTGTTGTTCGCTCAAAATAGTTGGAGATTTCATTTCCCATCCTCCGGTGATGTGAATAATTGAGTTTTTTCCTCTGGGGTCAGGACTTCGATCAGCTGCCGGACGATTTCAAGGGGGGTAAGATTCAATTTTTGAGATAAAAGCGCTAGCAATCCTGGAAATCCAATAATTCGTATTTTGACTTATCGTGGACTTTTCCGCAAGGAATAGTACGTATTTACTAATCTGGGAAAAATTCACTCTATGAATGAGTTACACGCCGCTGGTCAGGGTTAGCGGGTGGAAGTTGCCCAGATAGGGCCGCCGCCGGCCATTTCATTGCGGAAACCGGTGATCGGAAAATATCGGCCCGGGCAGTGGGTGCTGGCACCATGGGCTTCGCGATGGCCATAGATTCGATTTGCTGGGATATGATATCGCTGGCAGAGAAAATTGACCAGCTTTTTAAGGGATCGCATTTGTCTTTCGGATGGGGAGTAGTTATCGAAATTGCCGACGATGCAGATACCGATACCGAAATCGTTATAGAAGTTCGAGGGAGTTTTGCAATGCGCGCCGTGTTTTTGTTTGAACCAGCGGGACCCGACTTCGATATAACCATCCGGGGTGTCGGTACCGTTGCCGATAACAAAGTGATAGCCGAGTTCATCCCAGCCTCTGGCGCGATGCGCGACATCAAAGGCACGGGCGCCGCCAGTGTCGCTGGCACTGTGGTGGATAACTATGACTTGCCAGTCGTTGTCGGAAATGGGTGGATACCATTCTGCCGGAACAACCGGGGCAGAGGCGAAGTAGTCGCGACTTCGGGATGCAAAATAATCTGGTCCGCTATAAGTGGCGGTCGGCGCCGGCGCGGTGAAGTAGTTCGGCGGATTTTTATGAACATTCCCGGCGATCGATTTTTGGCCTGTGGTCAGAATGGGTGATGGTAGATTGCCCAGAACCTGCGATTTATTATTGACACAACCGCTCAGAAACCCACTCCAGCAAATTGCAGAAATAAGAATCGCCGCCACGCACTGCCGGATGATGTTTGCCCTCTTGAGCTGGTTCATACCCAATTACTCCAGATAACCAAGCTGCTGTAAACGATCGGTCAACAATTGTTTTTCTTTTTCCGAATATACTTCCGCCGGCGTCTCGGTGGGCTGATAGACCTTCGGGGGTTCGAACTCCACATTGATGGGCGGATCGAAGACATCGACCATCGCCCTGCCTTCCATATCGGCTGGAACCGGCAGATTCAGCATAGCCAGCAGCGTGGGGGTAATATCGGCAATGTTGGCATTGATTTTGAGTCCCGGTCGAACGCCAGGACCATGGGCTACAAAAATCCCTTCAACACGATGCGTTCCGCCGAGATGACCGTCCAGCGCCCACTTGACTGCTTTTCTACCGCGAATTTTTCTGATGACGGCCAAGCCGGTGCGGGGGATAAGCATGAGGTCTGGCATGTTCGGATGATCCTCACGCCGGCAGGAATAGAGCTGTTCGGGTTTGAGGACTTCCTGATAGACGGGCTGATGGAATTTTTCATCCTTCGCAGCCAGGAACTTCCGGATCAGTTCATCGCGGAGCGCTTCGTATTCGCTTGGATCAACGATACCGTCGGGCTGCCTGCCCTTGAGATTGATATAGAGGAACCCATACATGCCGGCGTGCATAACGCAGGCCTTGGTCGCGGACCAGTCGATGGCAAGGTCCCGTTCGATTCCCATTTCCGGCTGAGCGAATCGGCCGCCCTTTTTCTTGGTCAGTCGATACCAGGTATTGGCGATGCGGGTCTGGGCCTGTGAAATTGGGCCGATGAGGTTGAGGTAGCCCCAGTGTTTGAGGAGCCAGTTAGGTTGGGCTCGCCCATCGAGACTGCCGTGACCATGATCGGACATTATCAGAACGGTCGCATCCTGTTCATGGGCAAGGTCGACAAGCTGGCCGAGGCATTCGTCGAGAACCTGAAAGCAGCTGTACACCATCCGCCGCTGAGTGTGGAACTTGTGCGCATTTTTGGGGTCGATGAACTTCCAGCACTTGTGCTGAATGTTATCGGTGAGTTTGAACAGGACCATCATAACGTCCCAGCCGTATTGCTGAGTACACAGCCGAGCCAGTTTGACGCTCTGCCGGAAGTTCCGTTTGATGTAATCGAGATTTTCGGTAAAGTAGCTCCGTCCGCCCAGAACGCCCCGTTTCCAATTGGTGGAATAGCTGTAATCGGGAATTTCCCGAAGGATCAATTTTTTGAGTTCCGATGGATAAGTAAACTCGACATCGATGGACGGGGTTTCAAATCCGCTGACCATAAAGCCGTTGACCTGCTGAGGAGGATAGGTCATAGGCAAATGAATCGATCCGACGAGGAATTTTTTTTCGGAAAGGATCTGCCAGATGGTCTTTTCCTTGATTTCGAGCCGGTTGTTGAATTTGAGTTCGTTGGTAGAGGGGTCGTATCGCTCGAAATCGATTACGCCGTGTCGGCCCGGGCCGATACCGGTCATGAAAGTGGTCCAGGCGGCGGGCGTGATGGGCGGCTTGGTGCTGTTCAAAATGCCGCTGGCGCCTGTGGAGACCAGATACTTCAGATGCGGCATCAGGCCCTGTTCCATGATTGGATTCAGGACATCAAAGGTCGCGCCATCAAGCCCAATGACCAAAACGCGTTTCGCTACCCTGTTTGCGTTTTCAACCAACTCAACAACTCCCTTTATAAGATTAAAAATAATTGTTTCAGTTTATACATTTGACACAGGAGAGTAAATCGAAAAATTCCAAATCGTTTCCCGGCAAGGCCGGCAACTCCGAATTTACTTGACAAGGCGGAAAACGAGGTATTTAATAGCTCGCTATTGAAAAATCCGATATATCGGATAGGCAAAAAATGCCGATAATTTAGTTGACATAAGAAAACTATTTCGTTAAGATAATAGCTAACAGCAGTCGAATTTTTCGGTTGCCGTTAGGTTTTGGAGGAAAAACCATGAAAAATCTGAAAGCGATGTTTCTGGTGTTGGTGGTCGGTCTGTCGGTTTCGCCGGTGGCGTATGGATGGGTAGCGTATTCGACAACTTACTATCCGGCCCCGGTTTATGTGGAGCGTTATTATGCACCACCGGTAGTGACGTATGCTCCGCCCGTGGTCGAGACTTCGTCAATCGGGTGCGATTATTTCTCAGTCTCCACAACTCGCGTAGTTGAGCCGGCTCCGGTCGTGTATGCCCCGCCGGTACAGACCGTGGTTTACGACACCCCGGTGGTCACACGTTCGATAAATATCGGATTACCAAGCATTTATGTTGGACCGCGTCATTGCCGGTCCGTTTATGTCGGCCCCCGCTGTGGCCCGCGTGGATTTTATCATGGCCACTATCATGGCGGTCATCATGTCGCTCGTGTTCGATTCCACCACTAAACCATTTGTAAATTAAAGTAAGCAATAAGAATAAATCATGCCGACTGAGCGATCAGTCGGCATGATGTGTTTTTACCCACAATCCAATCTCACCATGCCGCATTGATTTTCATTTTTTGCGCTTCTAGAATTTAATGATAGATTCAGAGCGTAAATATTTGACGTTTGTTAAATATTTTGAATCTTATTCGTTTCACCAGGGAATCAAAAAGAAAAGTTGGAAGTTCGCGACTTTAAACGAATACAATTAAATTGATTTGCTTTTGGGGGAGAAAGGCAAATGAAGAATATAAAATTAAAATATTGTTTATATCTGATTGGATTGTGGGTATTTACACTGGCCAATGCCTTGGGCCAGCATACATATGAGACGGACGATCCGTATGGCAGTAAATCAGATTCAAGCCGGGTTGTGAGCGTAGCTGACAGGGATTCCGCGTCGACTTACGAAGAAGGCATAAGCCCGTCTGAGGAGTCCGCTTCAGTTTCCGGGGAAGACAAAAATCAAGCAGTTACAGAAACCGACGAAGATTCGGTAAATACGGACAATAAAAATGCCGACATCGAGTACGGTTCCAATTCCACCTATTCCGACGAAGTTTCCACCAGCAGAATCAATTATATCCCAAGCCCGTACAACTCCCTTGCAACGACAGGTAACGAACCGTATGCTTACAACGATAATTTCTGCTACTATTCTTATCCTCTGATGTATAGGTATTACACCAATCCCACATGCGTATACTACTCGTATTCACCGATCTATTCGTACTATCCGGATTATCTAAATTACCCGACATACACGTATTATCCGTCGTATGTAATTTATCGGCCGACCATTTTCAGCTACGGACGCGTGTTCTACCCGTTCACTTTTTTCCGAGGCGGTTTCTACCCCTTTGCGTTTTATCATTATCCAGGTTTCAATACCCCCTATCGGCATCGGTTCGTACATACAAAACCTTACACACATCGCCAATATTCTTATGGCTACAGGAATCGAATCAATAATTTGCGACACAACCGATATGACAGGAGCAACTTGGCTATTCGGGAGCCGCTTATAATCCAGCGTAATCCTCGCGATGCGGGCACGATTTTCGGAAGGGGCCGGGATGCCGGAACCTATCGCAGAGATGTATACCGCCGCACTTTTCCGCTGCGGACCCGGAGTCAATATTTCGATCAGGATATTAGGCGAAACGGAACGACTTATTATCGATCGATGGGACGGAACGGCTCGATATACAGGCAGGAAATAACTCGTGCACCAATAGGGCGTTCGACAATCCGGCCTTATGTTGGCAGTTTTCGACAAACACCTAGAATTTACCTGCGTCGTGGTGTCGGCCCGCCACAACCGCGAATCACCTTTCGGTCGCGGAACGCTTATAATGCCCATAACATTCAATCGTATCATCCGCACAACCGTCCGATGGGCCGCGGTGGGCGTAGATAATTAAGCTGCTGACGCCGAACCGCAGCGATAAATGGATAATAAGGCCATTTTTGTATAGCGGTTAGTGGCTTGGAAGATGGCGAAAGCGAGCGAGTATAGATGATTGACTTTTTTGAAACACCATGTGTAAAATCTAAAGAGAATGAAGATATGACCCCGTCGATGATTGAAACCGGAAGTATTTGACAAAGGCCCGCAAAGGCCGAAACCTTCTAAAAGTTTAACCGGCCTTTAGAGTGCAAAGGTCGATGAGCCAATAGGAGGTTTGGGGATTTTTCAAATATTTTTTGGGGCCTGTTGCCAAACCCAAAACAGCCGAGTGAGGTGATCGGCATAAGCCGAAGTCTTTATCCCGGTAAGCCAAGGGGGCTAAAGTCCCGCTTATCGGTCAGGACTGAAATAAAGGCACGGGCTGCGAAAATGGAGAGGGTTTGGCAATGGCCCCGGGAGGGTATTATGTCTCGCCAAATTTACATTTTATCCCTGTCGGCCCTGGCCTTATTTTTGGCCCCCAGCGCGATGGGAATAAGTTTCGGTTTTTATTATGGTCCAGGTTATCCCTACAGCAATGAGAACTATGATTATTCCAGTCCATACGGCTATTATTACAGCTATCCCTATTCGTATTATGATGCAAGCCCATCGTATCGATATTATGGATATGTCCCGGATTATTCGTATTATCCGCGCACGTATTACTACTATTATTATCCTTCCTATCCGCGAACTTATTCATACTATCCGAAGGCCTATACGAGAGATTATTATTACTATCACCCGCGGGCTCGATACTATCACTACTATCGACACGATCGAGACGCTGGAACCTACTTCAGGGGCAGGAGCCACCGCCGCTAAGGAGTTGGTGGACAAGATCGGCTACACGAGCAGACGGATTATCGGTATACATCT
>CAYMXC010000056.1:0-10826 GCA_964394135.1 uncultured Phycisphaerae bacterium | reverse complement strand
ACGGTTCACAATCAGAACCGACCGCAATGGTTGTTCCTGCCCGCCTTTTCTAAGCTTGTACTGGTAATGTCCGCGACCAGCCTCGATGAGTGAAACATTTTCCTGCAATGCTCGCTCAACGATCGCAACGAATGCCAGATGGCCTAATCCATACATCCGCCATTTCGAATCGCAATCGCGGGCGGTCATCAGCAGGTGATACTTTCGCCCAAAACGATAAACATATTGATAATCGACCGCAGCACCGTCGGCTCGC
Source organism: uncultured Phycisphaerae bacterium (assembly GCA_964394135.1). Classification (GTDB taxonomy): domain Bacteria; phylum Planctomycetota; class Phycisphaerae; order JAAYCJ01; family JAAYCJ01; genus CAYMXC01. Next base: position 10,570 of record CAYMXC010000056.1, on the reverse strand, counting down.
AGGCAGATCAGTCTTGCACGTCCGTGCCGCAATTGACAGCTGAGTAGTGAAGCGTGAAATTCCATTGCACGAGGCCAATCGCGAAAATGACCCAGTTTTCCCTCGCGCTGCCACTGGTCCGTATGCATGGCCACCATCTGCCGAAATTCTTCCTCAATCCTTGCCGACTCGTCTATCATATCGATTTCGACCTGAAAACTTTTTTCCAGCAGATTCCGTCGGCGGCGGTAGTTACGCCGATCTTCTCCAGGCAGCGATTGAAGATAACGATCAAAGGTATCAGGAAGCCAAAAAACCGTACAACAGCCTGCAGGTAGATCCGTTTGCTACTCGAAATGTGCATCCGGGCTTTGTTTTATTTTTTGCAGCGCCCTATATACAACGCTTGTTTCGGGCAAGGCAGGAAAATCAATCAGGTCACATTGGAATTCTTTTATCAATCGATCGAAGACTGTCCGGAGAATCGCTTCGGCATGGTCACTGTGTATCGGCGGATCGCCCACCTGAAGTGTAAAATCGGAACCTACGGGCTTTCCGGCGCACAGCCGGATCGGCCCCAAACGAATGCGATCAATAAACATCGGAAGCAGTCCCGCCAGTTTACCGTCGATCCTGGCAGTGAAAACGCGGAGCGTTCGACCGCTGCCGTAATATCTCCACCACATGCGGCACCAATCGTAGGAGAAATAGATGTCGCCGCCCATCTCGACTACGAATCGATCCCATTCGATTTGAAGATGCGCAACTTCCTCAAATGTCTGAAAAACTTCAACCGACAACTCGGCTGTAGTTTCGCGATGAACTGCTGTCTCAATTTGTGGTTCAGCGAGTTTCATGTTTCGGGCTCCCTGCCCGCAAGATGATAACGCAGCGCAGCGGTCACCTGCGCAAGTTTAATCCGCGGTTTCGGATCGGATTGGCAAAAGGCGCAGACCTGCCAGGCAATCGCGCGGACCGCCATCATGAAAATGTAAATAACTTTCGCCGCGAAAAACGCTGCCAACCCGCGATGCTTCCGGAAAAAAATCAGTAGACTTTTTTGAAGTTGAACGTACATCTTTACATTCACCTGCGATGTGCTTTTCCCCCCGCCGTCAAGATGAATGATCTTTGCTACGGGAGCAAAAACACATCGCCAGCCGGCGCGGTGAAAACGAAAACACCAGTCAGCTTCTTCCGCAAAAACGAAATAATCCTCATCCATCAGCCCGACCCGCTGCACCGCATCCCGGCGGACTAGAAAAAACATTCCCGAAACCACGTCCACATCCCGCTGCGTGTCCCGATCCCACCAGCCCATATTCGGGCGGGCAAAGAATCGCGAGTGGGGAAAAAGACGATTAAGTCCTGTGGTCGCCAGAGCCAAATTCAAAACAGACGGGAATGCAAAACACGTCTGCTGTATTGTTGCCTCGTTTTCAAGCACCTGACAGCCGACAACGGCGACATCAGGATTGTGATCGGCAAAATGCACGGTTTTATCTATGGCACGATCGAGAACTACCGTATCGGGGTTCAGCAGCAGAATGTACCGTCCCCCGGACGATCGAATGCCCTGATTGTTTGCCGCGGCAAATCCGAGATTTTTCCTGTTGGCCATAAGATGAACCTGCGGAAACGCCTGGGTGACCGCCTCGACCGACCCATCGACCGAGGCGTTGTCCACCACGATCACTTCGAAGGTAATCTCCTGCGTCTGTTCGTAAATCGACTTCAAACAGTTCAGCAGGAGCTGCCGTGTGTTGTAATTGACGATAATGACAGTCACATCGAAATTATTCATGTTATGAGTTTTCGGTAAGGTCTTTGCCGGAATGCAACTCGGTCTGTTGTGAACGTCGCAGGCGCCCAGACCCTGACGGGTATCAAACTTCCGATCATGGCTAGAAGCATATACCAGATCAGAATAATCTGGCCGAAGTAGGAAACGGCAAAAAAATTCAGACAGTGAATATAGAGCGAAATGCCTAGTGCCCAGGCGAGAATCACTTTTTGTCGATCGGTTGAGCCAGCCAGCCAGAGATGCTCAAGCCCACGGAAGGCGAGGAAGATAACCCACAGGAAAAGAAGGAGCGTAATCAATCCGCCGCGAACGCCCTCCAACACGTACTGATTGGTCACATCCCCAAGTCCCCAGCCCCACTGGCTTGTGGACACCGTCCCGAGCAGCCACCAGTCGTCAAAGTGTTTGATCGTCTCGTTGATCAGATGATACCGATACCAGCCGGTGCTGCCGGAAATGACATCCGCCCGTGCCAGAAGGTGCCAGACCGGCGCCTTCATCATAAAGTGTAATTCGATAAGGATCAAAACCAGGCCGAGGACTAGCCACTTGATGCGACGTCGATATGGAAACAGACATGCACCCAAAAAACCCATCGCCAACGAAACCAAAGGCGTACTCGATCCGCAAAACAAAACGATCATTCCAGATACTGCAAGCGCAGCCAACGTTTGAGCCTGAGCTGTAGGCCCACGCCACCACTGGGCTGCCATCAACGGCATCAGCGAAACCCAGAAACACCCAGCGAGAATCGGATGTGCAAAAGCTCCCTGACAACGCAGACGACCCTCGCGAATAATCGTCACCGCTGGAACATAGCCGAAAATCGAAAAGATATTTCGGCCACTGAGATATTCGATCGAAAATGCAATCATGACTGGAATGCTGATAAACATAAAAAAGCGAATTACCCGGCATATATCTTCGTCGTTGCGAATCAGGTTCCGAAAGAGAAAGTACATCCCGATCGCATCGAAAGAAGTCCCGAGTTTATATTTCAAAGCTTCAAAAGTGCCGTTCAATGCAGTGTACACGATCGTGCCGCTCAATATCCAGGCGATAAGGGCATAATCGATCGGCTTGAAGACCAGCCTCTTCGTTTCGTTTTTTGCCAACAGTCGAATCCAGCCCAGCAAGACCAGAATTCTCAGCATGTCGAAGTTTAAACCCAAAATCACTATTCGCTGAGCGGGTGGAATAAAGCAGGCCGACAGGATCGTCGGCAGCACCGCCCATCGTCTGGGCAGAATCAGCGTCGCTGCGCCGAGAACGATCAACGTTGCCAAAGCAGCTGTGTGCAGGTTCGTCTGATTAGCCCACGCAAATCCGGATGCCGACAATTCATTCATGCAAAACGTTCATTTCTCCCCCTCGGGGCAAAGGATGGATTAGTGTCATGTACTTTCACGACTCAACTGCTGCTATCGACCGACGATCCGATTTTCACGCCAAACATACGCCAATGCCGATGCGATGGACAGAATCAGAATGATTCCGCCCGCAATGACGGTGTGGCCGGTGGTAAAAGCAAAAACTTTGTTCAGCCATAAAAGAATAATCATGACCCCGCCCGCCAGAAACGTCCCAGGCATCAGCGATCCGAAAATATCCCGCCACCGGACAAGATTGATTCGTCTGCCGCACCCCAGAACCAAAACCTGGGATATTACGGCAGATACCGCAAATCCCACACCAAGAGCCAGTAAGCCATATTTCGGCAGCAACGCCAGCGAAACCACGTACAACACAATCAGCCGGACCAACTGAATATTACGATCCAGACATGGCAGGCCCATCGCCCAGAACAAAGGACCGGTGACCACACCTATACTGCTCAGCGTGCCGTCAACTACAAGCAGTGCGAAAAGCCCGCTCGAAGTGGCAAAATGCTGGCCGTAGAGAATCGCCGGAAGAGCACGATCAACCCAGATAAAGGTCGCGCCGACCGGCAGCGTCAGCAGCGTGATGGTCCGAAGCGCCTTGAGCCACAAAGTCGCCCTATACTCCGAATCGTTCTTGATCGTGCTGTACGCCGGCAGGGCTACTGTGCTGATCGCCCGCATGAAAAGATTTTGAGGCATATACGCCAGCCGTTGATTCAGCAGAAATACGCCCAACGCCGCCATTCCCAGCGATCGACCCGCCAGCAACGCCGGCGATTGCATAATAAGCATCACAATCAGAGAATAGCCCGAAGCACGCAGACCGAAAGTTCGCAGCTCATGCCAGGATTCCGAATCAAAACACCACCGCGGCCGATACGGCGCAACAATATATGATCCGATCGACACAAACATCTGTGTCAGAATCTGTCCCAGAACCAGCGCCCACGCACTCCGCAAACCGACAGCCAGAAGAATCGTAACGATTAAACCGAGAACGTTGCTCCCGGCTTGGTAGATCGACCAGACGCCAAATCGTAGATCCTTCACCAGAAGCCAAGAACGTGGGCTGGCCAGCCCCGAAATGACCGGCTGAAAGGCCAGAAGAGCAAACATGGAGGCGGCCTGCGGCTGGCAGAAAAATTCGGAAAGCAAAGGGGCGATAACCAGTAAAATCAGGCCGATGATCAATCCACGCCCGACGGCCAGCAGAAAGGCAGTATCGAGAAATTCTCGATTGCGACCGCGATCGCTTTGCAGAATGGCCTGGTTCGAGGCAATGAACATGGCCGAGTCGATCGCCGCAAGTCCAGCCGCAACCATACCCGCAATTCCGAAATCGTGCGGCAGTAGCAGCCGCGCAAGAACAATGTTGCTCAAAAAACGAAAAACGCGTTCCCCGATCTGACCGGTTCCCTGCCACAACAATGCCTTGAAAATCAAACTGCGTAACGACCCAGAACGCAATTTGGTCGGTTGGTTCATAGGAAGAAAATCCCGGGCCGATGGCTCCGCCGTTCCGGCAGACGACGAAGCAAACTCAGGCGCTGCGGCCGACAGCGATGTTTTTCGTCTTGGCTGAACTGTTAAGATATCCGCCATAATATCCATATCTGTTTTTAAATCTATGATTACCAATATAAACAAGACCGAGAAGTTTGGCCCCGCAGGTTTCAAGCTGATCCAGTGCCTCTGCAATATCCTCCATTCGGCTGTGACGTTCGCGAACCACCAGCAGCGTTTCATCGGCTGTCTGCGCAAGAATTCCGGCGTCGGCCACTGGCAGCAGCGGAGGAGTATCCAAAATCACAATCTGATATGCCCTCCTCCATCGTTCCAGCTTTTCGACCAACCCGCCACGGTCGAGCAATTCAAAAAATTCGCCGCAGCGATTCTGATGTGCCGGCAGGACATCAAGGCATGGATTGGCCGTTTTAAGAATCAAGTCCGTGTTTGCTTCGTCAGTCGAAACGCGCCGAATGGCCGGACTGTCCGAAAGACCAAGACGCAACGCGACTGCTGGCTTGCGAAGATCGGCATCGACCAGAAGAACTTTTTTGCCCGACTGAGCCAAACTCTGTGCTACCAGAATAGCAACAGTCGTCTTACCAGCTCCCAGCGCAGCACTGGTAACGGCAAGTACGCATCCTGTCTCGCAATCCAGTCGTTTGAGAAGAGCCGTTCGAAGCATGCGGACACATTCACCCTGAAGAGCTCTATGTTGCGGCGTTTGGCTCCGGGGCGGAGGCATGATAGGCAATTGACCAAGAAACGGCTGGTCTACCCATTGATGAATTTCTTCCGGTTCATACAAAATCCGGCTGGTCCGAGCCCGCAGAAAAGCAGCGCCAAATCCTGCCATCAGCCCTGCCAGAATCACAGCCGATGAGAGCTTCTTCCTTCGGTCGAGCATCGGACGCACCGGCGGAAGCGCACGAGCCAGAATTTCAACCGATCCGGGAACATTTCGTTCCAGATCCTTCTGTTCCAGCCGTGTTCGCATCGCGCCGGCTAATTCCAACTTGTGAGCCAAAGCTTCGTTCTTTTCCGTCAACGCCTGGGCCTGGCGGAAAAGCTCATCGAACTCCCGAGTCTGTTGATTCAGATCCTCAGATAAAAGATCACGGCGATGCTTAAGTATCTGTATCTTGCGCGGAAGATCACTGATTTCATCTGCTGGTTCCTCGGATTTTTCAGAAGGTTCCGCCAGCCGTTTCGAAGTGCTGCGGAATCGGGTCCACTGCCACTGACTCATCTCAATCTCCTGGTTGACGTTGCGAAGCTGAAAATCAAGATCGTCCAGCCGCATTCGTTTTTGCGATATCAGCTGATCAGGCGAAGCAGTACCGATCTTCTTTCGCAATTCCCCAACCACTTTTTGTTGCTCCTTGATCTCGTTGAGCAGCGACTGATACTGATCAGCCAGTTTTCGGTAAATCCTGTCTCGGTTTCGATCGGCACTTTCCTGTAAATATTTTATGTACTGCTCCAGAATCGTATTAACGATAACCGCCAGATCGTTTGGAGCTTTGCCCGACATGGCAACCTGGACGATTTCCGTCTTCGGCTTGAATTGGACGTCTAGTTCGCCTGCCAGCAGATCCGGCGAAACTTCGCCGAGGCGATCATGAAGAGTTTGATACCACTGGCTCGCCTGGACAGCGGGGTTATCTAGAACCGGCTGCAGGACAACCGGACTGCGGATAATGTCGGTCTGCGTGTTGGCGTATGAATCGAAATATGGAATAAAACCGTTGTCGTCAGTTTGAAAAACCAGGCGGGGAACCATCGGTCGAACGCGAATCTTTCCCACTGCAAGGTAAATGGGGCTGACTTGTGTCCAAAGCAGAACCAGCGAAGGAACCGTTACCACCAGAAAAATTATCGTAAATAACCAGCGATGACGAAAAATCTTTTTCCACTGAATGGGGTCCTCCACGCTCAGGTAACCAATTGTCGCAGCGTAAGTCGTTTTCTCCCGATGGCGGCATGATCCGTTGGCCGACGAATGTGGACTATCGTTTTCGATGTTCGAAGCAGGCGACGTCTGATCAGCTATGACTGGTTCTTCTCCATGTATTGACGCGTTTATTTCTGGCGTCGGCATAGTATGGGTCCTTTATCCAATTGACAGTCGCCAAGGTCGTTTCCGCGCAAACTCCATCCCCGTGGGTGTCCGCTCCCCGGCAAATCGCCAAGAAAATCATAGACAATTATGCAAGAATGATCCCTGCTGCTTGCCAACCTCATCTTACAGATGTATCAGCCCATTGTCGCCCCCGTGGTTGGTTTTAAATTATGCTCCTTCCAGCATAACGGTAATCCTCTTTGTCGCTCAATCTTTTTCACGCCTCACACGTTTTCCGATCGAATCGGATCTTCCCCCGGCGACGCGCAATGAACGCTCTTTTCAAAATCGATGTTGATTGATTCAACCAAAGGTAATTCCAAATCCCCATGAAACAACTATACGATAATGACGTTCTGTGATTCCGTCAAGTTTTTTGTCCGAATTTTGCATAACGACGCTTGTTTGGCCCAAATTTCCAGGCTAAACTTTCATTATGAATCTTATGCAAATCCATCTGGTAGACAGTCACTTGCATCTGCAGGACCCCCGCCTTACGGCCGACCTGAATGGAGTCTTGTCGCGAGCTAAAAACGCCGGTGTCTTTCGATTGATCTGCAATGGCACAAACCAGACCGATTGGCCGATGGTCGCGGACTTCGCCCGGCGATACGAAAATATAGTTCCATGTTTCGGCCTGCATCCCTGGTATGTCGCAACCAGAACCCAAGATTGGCAACTGCAATTGCAAGACGCACTGACCGCCATGCCTTCAGGCGTCGGAGAAGTCGGTCTGGACCGGTGGATTGAAAATCGCGACGAAAAAGATCAGGAAACGGTTTTTCGCGACCAGTTAACCATCGCCCATCGATTAAAGCGACCGGTGATGATCCACTGCCTGCACGCGTGGGACTGGCTGATGAAAGTTCTTCGTAGCGAACCACCTCTGCCCGCGGGAATACTCCTGCATGCTTACGGCGGACCGGCCGAACTGGTCGACCCTCTCGCCGATCTCGGTGCATACTTCTCATTCGCCGGAAATGTGCTGGAAGAAAAACGAACTCGAGTGCGTCAGGCCCTTCGCCGCGTTCCAGCCGACCGACTTCTCGTGGAAACCGATTCCCCCGATCTGCTGCCGCCTGATGCCTTTCGCCACATCGATTTTCAAAAGCGCGGCAACAATATTCCAAACGAGCCTGCCAATCTACCCGCCGTAGTTCATGGAATCGCCGCCCTAAGAAACATGCCGGACGATCGCTTGACCGAAATATTGTGGACGAACTGCCGAAAGTTTTTTGGCGACCTCATTGACGCAAAAGATTCTGCTGACTACGATAAAAAATCATGAAAGACAAACGCTTTTTAAGAATTGAACGGATGATCGGCACCGATGGCCTGAATCGACTCTCCAAGTGCCATGTCGCCGTGATCGGCCTGGGCGCTGTCGGCAGCTATGCTGTCGAAGGATTAACCCGCGCCGGCGTCGGCCGACTTCGACTGGTCGATTTCGACGTCGTTCGACCAAGCAATATCAATCGTCAGCTTTATGCCCTGGAATCCACCGTAGGCCAGCGAAAGTGCGATGTTGCCCAATGCCGTGTGAAGGATATCAATCCCCATTGTCAGGTAGAAACCATGTGCACGTTCGTTCACACCGATACCATCCCGACGATTCTCGCCGGCCCGCCTGACTTGATTATCGACGCGATTGATTCCCTTGGGCCGAAAGTGGAACTCCTGGCCACCGCCATGAGACTCGGAATTCCTCTCCTGTCAGTCATGGGTGCTGCCCTGCGAACCGACCCAACCTGTGTGCGCGTTGGCCCACTTTCCGAAGTTCACCATTGCCCCCTGGCTGCTAAAGTACGTAAAAAACTACGCCGCCATGATATCGAAACAAATTTCCCTTGCGTCTACTCGATCGAATCGATCGAAAATCTGCCCGACGACGTCATCGGTCCAGGCGATACGGGCGAACCGGAATTTCTATCACGCGGAAGAGATCGGCAGATTCTTGGCAGCCTGCCCACCCTGACTGGAATTTTCGGCCTCACCGCTGCCAATGTTGCGCTGCAATTGCTCCTTCGTGACTATTTTCCAGGCCGATCCCGAATGATCTTCTAATAAGCGCGACGTGAAAAACAATACTTCGACGCATTCAACTCAACATGCCGGGAAATCAGTTTACGCTATTCAAATAAATCCGTAGACAGATACCGTTCGCCCGTGTCCGGCAGTATGACAACAATAATCTTACCTTCATTCTGTTTTTGTTTCGCAAGTGTCAATGCACCCCAGACTGCCGCGCCGGCGGAAATTCCCGCAAAAATTCCCTCCAGCCGTGTCAGGTCCCTGGCAGTGGCGAAGGCATCCTGATTTCGAACGCAAATAATCTGATCGATAATTTCCCGGTTAAGCACCTTCGGCACAAAACCCGCGCCGATCCCCTGAATGCGATGAGTTCCGGGCTTACCCCCCGAAAGAACAGGCGAATCGGCTGGTTCGATTGCGATGGCCTGAAAAGTAGCTTTGCGCTTCTTCAGTACCTCCGCAATGCCGGTTAGAGTTCCACCCGTACCTACGCCGGCAACGATAAAATCAGCCTGTCCGTCGGTATCCGACCAGATTTCCTCCGCCGTCGTCCGGCGATGAATTTCCGGATTCGCAGGATTTTCAAACTGCTGAGGCATCCAGTATCGCCCATCCGATTTCACCAGTTCCTGGGCCTTGCGGACGGCGCCCGTCATCCCCTCCGCCGCTGGTGTCAGAATCAATTCGGCGCCGAATGCCTTCAATATGCGCCGACGCTCCTCCGACATGCTTTCGGGCATGGTCAGTATGAGCTTATAACCTCGCGATGCGCACACAAATGCCAACCCAACACCCGTATTTCCCGACGTCGGTTCAACAATGATCGTATCCGGCCGAATCGCCCCAGCCCGCTCCGCTGCCTCGATCATGGCAAGGCCGATCCGATCCTTCACGCTGGAACACGGATTGAAAAATTCCAGCTTCGCCGCGATCTTCCCCGGCAAATCTTTTCCAAGCCGATTGAGCCATACCAGCGGAGTGTGTCCGATCAGTTGAGTTATATTATCCGCGATTCGCATTGTGGTGCTCCTTGTTCAATCGTAATTTAAAAATCGATCCGATCGATCAAATCGACCATTACAGCATACCGCAAATTCCGGAATTAATGAACAGATTCCATTTTTATTTTCTGGAAGTGCTCAGGTCGATTGTTCGTACGAGGTCTTTTTCGCGGGAATTCAAATAATGGATTTCCACCCGATTTCGATCCAGCCATCGCAAATCATTCACCTGCTGGATGTCGTCTTTGGAACTACTGTGGTAAATGACTTTCGTCGTCGTCAAATCGCGGATAACCAGGGGCTCATCAATAAGCAATGAGGAAGGATACGTGGCCAGATATCGACCAGCCGGCGATGAATCCAGTCCGCTGGTGTTTTGATCAAAAAGACATCGACCCTGAGGACTGTAAAGGCGATAATGAAAATCGCGAATACCAAAGCCCCACCGGTGAAACAGCGTATTGCCGGGAGTCCATGTCAATTCGCCTCCGAATCCGGGAACGAAATTCGTGATGCGCCGCCCAGTAGTCAGATCATATATCGACACTTTCCGTGGAGCTCGCTGCTGGTGCCAGATAAAGGCCCACTTACCATTGGGTGAGACAGCTGCGCCGAAAATTTCATGAAAGGGTCCAAACCGGACCAGATCGATCCGCTGGCCGTTACGCATGTAGTACACTTCAATTAGGCCATTGGGTCTTTTGCGAATTTGCAATCGCCCCCGCCCGCCGGAATTTAATTTTTC
>CAYMXC010000055.1:0-10840 GCA_964394135.1 uncultured Phycisphaerae bacterium | reverse complement strand
TTCGTTTGGGTATCAAAGATCCCGCTAAATGTTTTTTTAAAAAATTTTGCGAGGTATCTTTGATGATTTTGGCTGAAACTAACCCCCTGACCTGTCTTTTCCTGGTGTTAGCAGGCCTCGCCTTTGGTGCGGCGATCATGCACTTTTATCGTCGTTACCAGGATACCAAAAACCAAGAAAAAATTCAGCGAGAAACGGCTTTGGTAATCCAGCAGGCAGCACAGGAAGCAGAAAAAATTAAACAAAAAGGTGAATTGGAAGCCAAGGCGGAATTTGTCCGCCGAAGCGAACAATTCGAAAAGGAAACAACTGAAATCCGCAATGAACTGCGGGAAACCGAACGGCGTCTGGCCAAACGGGAAGACAACCTGGAGCGAAAGATTGAGGCCTTAAATGTAAAAGAACGGGGGCTGGATGCAGCCAACCGTCGACTGGCCGACCGTGAAAAGGCAATCACCAACAAAGAACACCAACTGGACGAGACAATTGCCCAGCAGCGCGCACAGCTCCTGAAAATCACCAATATGAGCAAGGAGGAGGCACGCGATCTTCTGCTGCAGCGCCTTGAAAAGGAAGTTGAAAAAGAGGCATCCACCCTCATCGAAAAGCGTTACAACGAAGCCAAGGAACAGGCCGCCGCACAGGCAAGAGAAATTATCATTACTACTATTCAGCGGTATGCGGCGGAGCACACCAGCGATTACACCGTTTCAACGGTGGACATCCCCAGTGATGAAATGAAAGGGCGAGTCATCGGCCGTGAAGGGCGCAATATTCGAGCCTTCGAAAAGGCAACCGGCGTGGACGTAATCGTTGACGATACCCCTGGCGTTGTGGTCATCAGCTCGTTTGACCCGGTTCGACGCGAAGTGGCCCGGCGATCCCTGGAAAAGTTGATCCAGGATGGACGAATCCACCCCGGCCGGATTGAGGAAATCGTCGCCGAAACCGCACACGAAGTGGACCAGGAAGTAACGGAAATCGGCAAGAAGGCTGCCCTGGAAGCCAACGTCTTGAATCTGCATCCCAAGATGTACGAATTACTGGGTCGGCTGAACTTCCGAACCAGTTATGGTCAGAACGTATTGCGCCACAGCATCGAGGTGGCGTATCTGTGCCAGATCATGGCAGACGAACTGGGGCTCGACGGTTCCCTGGCGCGGCGATGCGGTCTGTTGCATGATATCGGCAAGGCCGTTGACCACGAAGTGGAAGGCGGACATCCACATATCGGAGCCGAACTGGCCAAACGATACAACGAAAAATCGGAAGTGGTCAACGCCGTTGAAGGTCACCACGGCGACGGTGAAATCGCTTCAATCTTCACCCCGCTGGTCTCTGCCGCCGATGCAATCAGCGCATCGCGGCCTGGAGCACGCAGAGAGTCGCTGGAACGATATATCCGCCGACTCGAACAACTGGAAACCATCGCTAACGGTTTCGCCGGCGTCAAACAATCCTATGCTATTCAGGCAGGCCGAGAAATCCGAGTGATCGTCGATGCAAACGACGTGGACGATAACACCACGATCAAGCTTGCCCGCGACATCGCCAAAAAAGTCGAAACCGAAATGGAATATCCGGGTGAAATCAAAGTTACCCTGCTGCGCGAAGTACGAGCCGTAGAATACGCCAGATAATTTTCGGGGCGGGTATGAACCCGCCCTTTTTTCTACTATTATGCCGGAGAGGAGCTTTGAATGCAGTTGAATATCTTGTGTGTCGGAGACGTTGTAGGCCAGCCCGGACGAACGTTTCTGGCTAACGCTCTGCCAGTTCTGATCAAGGCCCGCAACATTGACATGGTTATCGTCAATGCTGAGAATGCGGCCGGCGGATCAGGTATGACTCCCCAGATATTCCAGAAAATGCTTCATTACGGAATTGACGTCGTTACCCTTGGCGACCATTGTTATAAGCGGTATGAAATCATCCCCGTCATGGCAAGTTCGGATCGTCTGATTCGACCAGCCAATCTTCCTCCCATGGCGGCCGGTCGAGGCTACACCGTCGTCAAGGCGAAAAACGGCGTATCCGTCGGCGTGACTTGCCTGCTTGGACGACTCTATATGAAACCCATGGACTGCCCCTTTCGAATCGCCGATCAGGTCATAACTGAACTCCGCAAACAAACGCCCGTCGTGGTTGCGGAAATCCACGCTGAAGCCACCAGCGAAAAAGTCGCCCTCGGCTGGCATCTGGACGGGCGCACGTCCATCGTTTTCGGCACGCACACACACATTCCCACTGCCGACGCCTGCATCCTTACCAGCGGAACCGCTTATATCACTGATGTTGGTATGACCGGCCCGTATGACTCCGTGCTGGGTCGATCCAAGGAAAAAGTCATCAAATCGCTCATCTCCGGCATGCCGAATGTCTACAGCATCGCCGAAAAAGACGTGCGAATAGCCGGCATTCTCGTCAATGTCGACGGCAACACCGGCAGGGCACTGAAAGTCGAACAGATCATCTACAACGAAGAAACGATCGAACAGATGCGAAACGACCTCAAAGCCCAGCACATTCAGATTCCCCATGTCACTTCGCAGGGCGACGACGAATAACAACTGAAAATGACATCACTGTCCGGCAGGCGGCATGGCAGAGCAATTCGCTCGGCCAGTTGTTCTTCGAATAAAACACGACTACGTCGCAGCGTGACACTCTCCCGCAAAATAAAAATTTTGTTGTATGCGACTTTTGCACGTCGTATAGATATAATGATGAAATGTATATATCCGTCCAAGCGATCTTCATTAGTGTAAGTCGCAGACGAATAGTTTTTTGTAAAGGATGACTGCCATTAGAATTGCTTTAGTGAATCCAATGTCGCGAGCTGGACAGGGGTATCACACAATCACTTCGAAAATTCCTCACCTTGGTTTACAGGTGCTTGCCCAATGTACGCCTCCGAAACATAACGTAGATATTTATGACGAGATATTCGGCAGCGAAACTGTTATTGATTCCCTGCTCAAGGGCCAATACGATCTGATCGGAATCACGTCAATGACCAGTGGAGCAGCGCGCGCATACGAAATCGCTGCCGCTTGCAAGGCAAAGCTGAAAATTCCAGTCATCTTCGGCGGAATCCATGCCACAACCTGTCCTGATGAAGCTCAGCCGCATTTTGACGCCATCGTCATGGGCGAAGCCGACGAACTCTGGCCAAAGATCATCGAAGATGTGCAAAACGGCCGACTCCAAAAACGATATGAAGCAGCAAACCTTCCAGAACTCGTCAACGGCATCGGAACGGGAATGCAAACGAAGGATCCCGTAAACGGAAAATACGACGTAGCGTCGATCCAGACATCCCGCGGATGTCCGACCGGATGCAAGTTTTGTTCTGTGACGAAAGTCAACGGCGCCCGCATTAGACGTCGTCCGATCAACGAAGTTATCGATGAATGGAACTCCATCAAAAAAGCTTTCGTCTTTATCGTTGACGACAATTTCTTCGGCCTTAGCGATAAACAGGCGGATTGGTCAAAGGAATTCTGCCGCGAACTGATCAAAAGAGGAAAAAAACATTACTGGTTCAGCCAAACCACCATCAACATGGGCGACGACGAAGAAGGACTTAAACTCGCATACAAAGCCGGTTGCCGAGCCATGCTCGTTGGTCTGGAAAGTTTCGAAGAAGAAAGCTTGCAACATTTCCAGAAAAAACTCAACTCCAAGAATCTGCAGCGATATCGCGAACTGATTGACGGATTCCACCACGCCGGCATCGCGGTCTTCGGCGGCCTGATCATCGGCTCCGACGGCGATACGCCAGAAAGCGTTATCCGTACCGCTTCCACCGCCGTTGAACTTGGAATCGATATCATCCAGATCACCAACCTAACGCCCCTGCCCGGAACGGGATTGTATGAAGAATTCAAGCAAGACGGACGAATCATCGCCGACAACTATCCGGACGACTGGGAAAAATACACCTTCACCAATACGGTCTTCAAACCCAGGAAAATGACCGCACAGCAGCTCGATGAAGCCATGTTCCTCTTCCGTCGAGGCGCCACCGAGCGCCGCTGGGTTCTGAAACGCACGCTCAAATCGATGCTGCGAACCCGCTCGCTGACCACAGCCCTGTTCGTGCACGGAATGAACAAGGGATTTCTGGAATTGGCCAAAGTTCAGGTCGCCCACGATACTCAGAAATTCGCGCATTTGAAAAACGTGCCGTCTTCTGTGTTCCCGGATTGATCGGACAAATATTTCACATGCGACTTTCACCTGCACAGGCAATAAAAGGTTCTTCGGGAAAAATATTCCGAACCGCATCCTGAATCTCTATAATATGGGCATGAAATTTATTTGGTAAAGCGGGTATCATGCGACGAATAGCGGTCATCAATCAGAAAGGCGGCGTCGGCAAGACAACGACCACAGTCAATCTGGGTAGTGCCCTGGCCCGCGCCGGCAAACGAGTGGTCCTGGCCGATCTCGATCCTCAGGCTCATCTCACAATGCACTTCGGACTCGAACCGAATCCGGAACATCCCAATATCTACCAGGTGCTGACAGGCACGCGGTCTTTTGCGGAAGTCTTGAAACCCGCCAAAGAAAACATCGTCGTCGCAGCGTCCAATATCGACCTGGCCGCTGCGGAAGTGGAACTGGCCGGCGTAGTCGGACGCGAAGTTATCCTCCGCGATGCCGTCGCGGAATACACTGAAATCTGCGATTTTCTGCTCATGGACTGCCCGCCATCGCTGGGCATCCTCACCATCAATGCTCTGTGTGCAGCCAATGAAGTATTCATCACTCTTCAGCCGCACTTCCTGGCCCTGCAGGGTATGGGTAAATTGCTTGAGACAATCAATCTGGTCGCACGGCGAATCAACCGTGACCTGAAAGTCAGCGGCGTCGTTCTGTGCATGTACGAAACCGGAACGAAACTGGCCAACGAAGTGGTAACAGATATGGAACATTTTTTTGCCCAGGCCAAAGGCCGAAATTCACCCTGGTCCCAGACAACCCTTTTTAAGACCCGCATCCGCCGCAACATCAAATTGGCTGAGGCCCCCAGTTTCGGGCAGGATATTTTTACCTACGCCCCAACCAGTAACGGTGCCGAAGACTATGACGCCCTGGCCGGCGAAGTCCTGCACATGAACGATGCCGATTCTTCTCTTGTCGGAGAACCATCCCATGCAACTGTCCCTGCCGGCGAAATGGAGACGCTCGCTGCAAATTCTGGCGGTCCTGTATCTGATACTCCTGCTGACCCTCACCCACTGGCCACGCCTGGGTCCCCTGCCGGAAATTCCGGGCAAGGATAAGACGCTGCATTTTCTGGCTTACGCAATCGCCACTGTCCTTTTCCTTCTGGGATATCTTCGCACCCTGCGATTTTGGAGCATTCTGCCGATCATGACAGGACTGCTTGTCCTTGGCGCCCTCGACGAGAAAACGCAGCCGTGGGTCAATCGGAGTTGCGACATCCGCGACTGGCTGGCCGACGCAGGGGGGATTCTTACCGCAATATTACTTTTCCTGGCACTAATGGCCGTCAAAAGGCGCTGCGTCTTCAACCAATAAAGTTTCGTTGTCCGATATGTCGTCCCGCGATTCTCGTGATTCCCGTGAATTCTCGCCGGTTGAAACCACGGCCTTACCATTCGGCAAATGCCCCGGCGATGTTTTCGGTTCGGTTATCTTGGCAGAAAACGCTTTGATCGTATGAGCCACACTCTCAAGAGGAATCTCGCAATTGCGGGCGTCCAGGCATCGTATAAACACTTTTTCCGGCAAAGGATCCTTGCTGACAAAAAGTTTGATCTTCTTTTTCGTTTCGTCTTCCATTTGAACGAGGAATCTTTTCCGCCGGTTATGCAGATACTCGAACACCTCCGCTGTAACCGATACTTCCACAATCTCGACATTTTTCTGTTGCAGCGCCAGCTGAATAATGCGCATCACATCCAGGCTGATCGATTCCGGAGTCTTTATCTGACCATTACCGTGACAATATGGACATTCGTTGTAGAGCGAACGTTCCCGTGAAGGCCGAACCCGTTGTCGGGTCAGCTCGATGATTCCGAATGAGCTCATTTTCAATACTTTTGTCTTCGCCCGATCGTTCTTCAAACCATCGCGAACTCGTTTTTCCACCTCGCGCCGATGATTCTCCATCCGCATATCGATAAAATCAATCACAATCACCCCGCCCATGTCGCGAAGGCGAAGCTGGCGAATAATTTCGTCCGCCGCTTCCAGATTGATCTCCAGGGCCGTCTGCTCGGCGTCCACGGGCTGACGGAATCGACCGCTGTTAACGTCAATCGCCACCAGGGCCTCCGCCTGATCGATCACCAGAAAGCCCCCGCTCTTGAGCTCCACCCGACGCGAAGTAATCTGCGCAATCTGGTCCTCAACTTCGTATTTGTAAAACAACGGAATCTTCCCGTCGTAAAATTCCACGCGATCCTGGTAGCGGGGCATGACAATACTGAGAAAATCCTTCGCCTTCTGCGTCATTTCCTGATCGTCGATAATGATCTTGCCGATCTCGGGAGAAAACGTATCGCGGATAGTGCGGGTCACCAGGTCCGATTCCTGGTAAACTTCCGCCGGTGCCTTGGACGTATTGATGCGATGATTGACCATCTTCCACAGCCGCTTGAGGTAGTTCAAATCCCGTTGCAGATCACGCTTCGAACGATCAATCCCAGCCGTGCGGATTATAAAACCGATGTCCTTCGGCAACTCCAGCTCGCTGACCACCTGACGCAGTTTCTTGCGAACCTCTTCGTCTTCTATTTTACGCGAGATACCCAACCGGCTCATTCCCGGCATCATGACCAGATATCGGCCGGGAATACTGATATAAGTGGTAAGCGTCGGCCCTTTGCTGCCAATCCCTTCCTTGGTCATCTGGACCACAACTTCCTGCCCGCGCCGCAGGCAGTGCTGGATCGGCGGCCGCTCGCGGCGAGGAGTCTTCTGGCCCACGCATTCCTTGACGTTCTCCCCGTGCTTCTGTCGAGAAAAATACTGCGGATGAACGTCGGAAATATGCAAAAAGCCGTTTTTCTCAAAACCGAAATCGACAAACGCCGCCTGAATGCTCGGCTCCACGTTGGTGATTCGAGCCTTGTACACGTTTCCCACGTGAGACTCGGCCGAAGCTCGCTCCGTAAATAACTCTTCCAATTTGCCATTGTTCAAAATGGCGATTCGGCACTCCTCGTCCCGGATGTAATTAATCAACATCACTTTACTCAATTTTTTTACCTCTTGTAACCCATTCTTTAGTATGTCACTCCCAGTATGTGCGCATGCGGGTCATTTTCCCCATCATTTCCGCTTTGGGCAGATGCAGCAATTCCAACAGCTCCCCAGGCCGTACGCTGCCTTCCGGCGTGTATGCCACTTTCACACGAAGCAATTCGCCCTCCAGATTCATCGCCAGAATCAGCGGACGAAGATCGACAGTCAAGTCACGATTCTGCTTTTTCGAATGCCGCGTCATCGGACATCGCCCCCCAAGAATTTCCGACACCCGCTGGGTAATCGGTTCAAGTCGATACTTCGACAAGTCAATCTGCCACTCAACCGCAGTCACCCGTTCCAGCCGATCTGCAGGCACTACCCATGCTCCATGCAATTCCATTTCCTGCGGAACGATCGGCCTCAACCGCTCAAGCATCTCTTCGGCATCGAACGGATCGTCCACTTCCATTCGCAGCCGATCCCTATTTGACCCGATACCCACATTCCGCGGCACCGGCAAACTGATACGCGGACGAGGATTAAATCCTTGCGAAAATTTCACCCCAACCCCCGCCCGAACGATCAGCCGGGAAAAAAAATTCTGTAGCTCCAGATGGGAGACAAACCGAAGCATACCTGCTATGGAAAATTCCAACTCGCATATATTTTTTGCACTTGTCATTTTTGGTCCGTGCACCCCTTTTTCGCGCACGTGTCTTGTTTCTCTGGCGGCTCCATCTTTCGCGCACCTGCGCACATCCCGATCTCAGTGCCCTGCCGAGCTGCTGAATCCTGGAAGAACCTTCCGGGTTTCCTCCAGCAGATAACTCAGGATCTGACGATCCGTATCAAGCCTCAGAGCCTGCCGCGCCACCATCGTCGCTTGCTCGAGGGTAACCGATCGGATTATTCGTTTGATCTCCGGTACCGCATGATGATTCATCGAAAACGTCCGCAGACCAAGTCCCATCAAAAGCATCGTGTACTCAGGCTGGCCCGCCATTTCCCCGCACAGCGATACACCAATCCCGTTTCGATGGGCATGCCGAATTACATCCCGAATGATCCTCAACACCGCCGGATCCGTCGAGGTATACATGCTCGCCACACGTTCATTGCCCCTATCTACCGCCAGCATGTACTGAATCAGATCGTTGGTGCCGATGCTGAAAAAATCTACTTCCTTCGCCAGCGTCGTTGCCTTGATCGCCGCCGCCGGCGTCTCGATCATGACTCCGATCGGAATATCCCGCCGAAATTCGTGCCCTTCCTCTTCCAGGTCTTCCATGACGTCGTTAAGAATCATCTTCGTCTGGCGAAGCTCCGTCACTTGCGTGATCAGGGGGAACATGATCTTCAGATTTCCCTTCACCGACGCACGCAAAATCGCCCGAAGCTGACGTTTGAAAATGTTCAAATGACGAAGACAGAACCTTATCGACCGGCATCCCAGAAACGGATTCCGCTCCGGCTCACGGGCACGCGCCTGCGTAAATTTATCCGCGCCAAGGTCCAGAGTACGAATAATCACAGGCTTGTCGCCAGCCGTCTCCAGAACCTGCACATAGGCCTCGTAATGTTCTTCTTCCGTCGGTTCACGTTCGCGGCTCAGGTACAGAAACTCGGTTCGATACAGACCAATCCCTTCCGCGCCGTTACTTAGGCACTCCGTCACTTCGTGAGGAAACTCGATGTTCCCAAGCAGCGTCATACGCTCGTCATCGCGAGTCACCGCAGGCAGCGAACGCAACTCCGCGAGGTTCTGCTCCAGACGGATATGCTCTTCCTGTTGCTGACGAACTTCTTCCAGCGTGTGCTCGTCCGGATCTATGATCACGATCCCGCGGTTTCCGTCGATAATCACAAGGTCACCCGGACTCGTATCCGCTGTAATGTCGTTGAGACCGACCACCGCGGGAATACCCAGTGCCCTGGCTACAATCGCCGTATGGCTGGTCAGACCGCCTGCGTCGGTGGCAAAGCCCAGGACGTGCTTGCGGTCCAGGCTTGCGGTTTGTGACGGCGTCAGGTCGTGAGCCACAACAATAGTATCCGACTTCAGATTCGCCAGACCTTCCTTTCGACCGCCCACCAGATGTCGAAGCAATCGACGTTCAACGTCATAAACGTCCTTGACCCGCTCGCTGAAATACTGGTCGTTGATTTCGAGAAAGTCTCGAACGTGCCGGCGCATCTCCAGTGATACGGCATAGGCCGCCGAGTAGGTATTCTCCACCAGACTCTGCTCCATGCGACGGCGCACCATCGGATCGTTCAGAATCCCAAGGTGAAAATCGAAAATTCTCGCCGTTTCTTCACCATGCTTGTTGGAGACCACGCCGCGAAGCTGGTTGATTTCCGCAATCGAACCTTCAATAGCCTTGTGTAGCAGTTCCAACTCGCGAGGAACGTCGGACGGGGAAACACGCCGTTGAGATATACGAAATTCCTGCGCATCGAGCACCAGTGCAGGTGCGATGGCTAATCCCGGAGAAACCGCTATGCCTTTTTTAATTTCCATCTAAACAATTTACCAATTTCTGTCGGTGCGTTTATCGTTTTGTAAGCAACACCGTGTTTAAACCGTTTGAACTTACTCTTCGCCGAACTTGCTCTCAACCAGCCGGACCAGAGCGTCAACTGCCTTCGCGGCGTCCACGCCATCCGCCCGGATCGTCAGCGTGGTACCAGCTCCTGCCGCTAGCAGAAGCAATTCCATGATGCTTTTGGCATTGACACACTGCTTCTTTTTGCAAACCGTGATTCGACTGGTGAATTTGTTGGCCAAATCCACGAACTGCATTGCAGGGCGGGCGTGAAGACCCATCTTGTTGATAATCTGCACGTCACGTGTAATTATATGGCTGTTGGCTTGAATATTGGTCATTTCTTTGTCTGTGATTACGTCCTTTGACTCCTCGGCGGTCCTGGCCGGCCAGGGAACGTGATCGTCATTCGTCAACGGAACTTGACCTTCTATGCGACTCATGTCTGATTCCTATCCCGATGAAACAATTGCTCGGAGGTTCGATCTAACCGGGAATTTCCTCCGCCTCGTTTATCAGCTCAACGATTTGTTCCACATTCTGGGCCTGACGAAGGAATTTGCGGAAATTGTCCCGCTGCAAATGACGGAATATCGTCTCCATCGCCTGAAGATGCTCTTCCGGATTGTCCGGCGGAGACAAAAGCAAAACAATAATGTAGACGGGTGCCCGGTCCAATGCTGAAAAATCCACGCCGTTGCTGCTTCGACCAATCGTGGCTACCAGCGACTTCGACGCCGTATGCTTTACGTGCGGCACTGCTACGCCCTTCCCAAACCCCGTACTGCCCTGCTTTTCACGCTTGATAATCGACTTGATCACCTCGGGCGCGTCCTTCGCATTCAATTTGCCTACTTCGACCAGTTTGTCAACCATCTCCTTGATCACGCCGTCTCGGTCTTTTGACTGTAAATCGGATATGATCGAGTCTTTTACTATAATGTCCGCAAGTTTCATCTAAAAATCCTCTGTTGAGCTATTCTTTAAAAGGCCCAACATCGGGCCTTAAAATGCTTGCTCAAAGCAATAATCAGTAAAATATAACAAAATACCCGGGCATTTGCCAAGGG
>CAYMXC010000054.1:0-10860 GCA_964394135.1 uncultured Phycisphaerae bacterium | reverse complement strand
GAGGTTGAAATGAATTCAAAGCAGATACAGCATTATCTGGCGATCTATCGCGACGGTCTTTTAAACGATACGATGCCGTTCTGGCAGAAGTATGCCCCGGATTATAAAGATGGCGGATTTTTGACTTTTATCGACGCCGATGGTACCGTGGTAGGCACGGACAAACCCATCTGGATCATGGGCCGGGCGACGTGGCTGTTTTCAAAGCTGTATAATACAGTCGAACGCAAACCCGAGTGGCTGGCCCTGGCCAAACACGGGATCGATTTTTTACAAAAATATGCCTTCGATACCGACGGGCGAATGTTTTTCAGTGTGACTCGCGACGGCCGACCGCTACGGAAACGCCGATACCTGTTTTCTGAATCGTTCGGAGTGATCGCATTCGCAGAGTACGCCAAAGCCACTGGGGAAGACTGGGCGCGGCAAAAGGCACGAGATATTTTCAAACTGATGATCCGTTATTATACGACGGAAGGATTGCTGGAACCCAAGACGATTCCTCAGACACGCCAGCTCAAGGGCCATTCCATGCCGATGATCCTGATCGCGACGATCCACGTATTGCAGCAGATCGACGATGACCCGCTTTATAAAAAAATAATCGATAATTCACTTTATGAGATCGAACATCATTTTCTCAAGCCCGAGTTCAAAGCCCTGCTGGAAAACGTCGGGCCAAACGGCGAGTTTCTTGATGAACCGGTTGGGCGGATGATTAATCCGGGTCATGCTATCGAAACCTCGTGGTTCATTATGACCGAGGCCCGGCGTCGGGGTAATGACTCGAAACTGATCGACCTGGCTTTGAAGATTCTCGACTGGTCGCTGGACTGGGGCTGGGATGAACAATACGGCGGAATCCTGTATTTCCGGGACTGCAAGGGTTATCCCTGTGAACCGTACGAACACGATATGAAGCTCTGGTGGCCTCACAACGAGGCGATCTATTCCACGCTTCTGGCCCATCATCTGACGGGTCAGAAAAAATATGAAGACTGGCACAGGAAGGTTCACGACTGGACTTACGCACATTTCCCCGATCCAAAACACGGTGAGTGGTTCGGTTATCTGCATCGCGACGGAACAATTTCATCGACGTTGAAAGGCAATATGTGGAAGGGGCTGTTCCATCTGCCGCGAATGCAATTGTATTGCTGGAAGCTGATGGAAGAGATGTTGCAGGGTGCAAAATAATCGCGTAGAATTTTGCCCAGGCATGGGCCGATATGGAAACGCTTAGTGTAAAATAAAAGATAAAAGTATCCAATAACGAGGTGGTTCAAATATGAAAAAGTCGTCCAAAGTTTATCTCGGTTTTGATCTCGGTGCCAGCAGCGGTCGTGCGATTCTGGGATTTCTTGATAAGGGCAAACTGAGAATCGAGGAGCTTCATCGTTTCACCAACGGCCCGGTTCAGATGGGTCAAACGCTGTATTGGGACTTTCTGTACCTCTGGTCCAATATGCTAGAATCGCTGAGAATGTGTGCTCGTCGGGGCTATACACGCCTGGGCGGAATCGGCATTGACACGTGGGGCGTGGATTTCGGACTGATCGGCCGGGACGGACGATTGCTTTCCAATCCGGTGCATTATCGGGACGACCGCACCGCCGGTGTGGAAGAAATCATTGCAAAAAAAATATCGAACAAGAAAATTTACCAGTTGACCGGTTTGGGAATCGGCCGAATTCGAACCTATTCCCAATTGGTGGCCATGCGAAAAGGTCCGCAGCGATACCTGCTGGATAACGCTAAGACGATCCTCCAGATGCCTGATCTGCTGCGATATTTTTTATGCGGTGACCGGGCCAGTGAACTGGCGACCACCGGTAGCTCGCAGCTCGTGGATGTTCGTACGCGGAAATGGTCCAAGCCATTGTTTGATGCATTTGATATTCCAATGAGCATGTTGGCGAAGATCGTCACTCCCGGCCGGGTTCGCGGGCAACTGCTGCCAGATATCTGTCGTGAAACGGGAATCGTCGATGCCCCGGTGATTGCCGCCGCTGGGCACGATACCGCCAGTGCCGCAGCAGCGGTTCCCTTCGGCGGGCCCGACACGGTTTTTGTTAGCTGCGGAACCTGGTCAGTGATGGGCATCGTCAACGACGAACCGATCACCAGCGAAGCTGCCCTGCAAGCCGATTTTATCAACGAGTTCGGAGTGGACTCGATGATGGTCGTTCGCAACCTCGTGGGTTTATACCTGACGGAAAATCTGCGCAGAGCGTGGATGAAAAAAGGACAGGAACTCAGCTATCGGCAGATGGTGGAAGAGGCCGACAAGGCCAAACCGTTCCAAATGATCATCGATTCCAATGCTCCCATATTTTTCTCTCCGGTCGATACCGAAAAACAGATTGAAACCTATCTTCGTCAAACGCGCCAAAAAAAAGTTGCTGGGCGAGGAGCTCTGATCCGGGCGATTCTGGAAGGATTGGCCTTCAACTTCAGGCAGACCGTTATCGAGATTGAAAAAATCACCGGCCGGAAAATGAAACGTTTTTGCGTTATCGGCGGTGGCGCACACAACACGCTGCTGTGTCAGATGGCAGCAGATGCGACAGGACTGGAAGTGATCGCGGGCCCGACCGAAGCGACAGCCGCAGGTAATCTGGGCATTCAAGCCCTGGCCACAGGCGAGCTGGCCAAACCGTCGGATATTCAAACGCTCATGCAAAATTCATTCAAACTCGTTACCTACACTCCGCAGCAGACCGCCGAATGGGATAGACATTTCGACGTGTACAATCGGATCGTGGCAAAATCCTCAAAAATCAAATAGCGATTAGCGATCAGTATGAAAGCGTTTTTTTCGACTTCCGGCGAGTAGGCAGCCTTCTGAGCAGGCATGCTCCCGAAAGGGCCGTCAGCAGAATGGCTGCAGTCGGATATTCAATGCCGTAAACGATCGGCGCCAAAACCAGACGGACAGCTGAACGCAGACCCGGACGAGGAGCGATGTAATCCGCAATAGGGGGCGAATATCGATAATAGAATCGAACAAAGGCCCGGCCAGGTGCGTTTGTAAGCAGATGACGGTCGCGAAAATTCCGCAGCAGAACTACCTTGTCGGCCATATCGCTCCCATAGGCGGCGGTGGCGATGAAACAACCCCGGCCGAACAATCCGCCTGTTACAGGTGAGTCCTCGGTTGCAACGTCCGGCTCTGGTGTGGGTGTCGGTGTCGGTGTCGGCGTAGGGGCTGGTGTCCCAATTGTTGTTCCCGATAAGGATACCGTTACCATAGATACGTCCGGATCGTTTGAGCTGATGACCAGTTGAGCGATTTTCGTTCCATTGTCAGTGGGCTTGAAAGAAAGTGTCAGTGTTTCCGATTGGCCTGCTGCCAGGGTCGTGTGTGTTCCGGTGTGAGAAAAATTCACTGTATCTGTCAACTGAAAATTATCGATCGTTAACGGATATGTGCCGATGTTCGATATCCTTAGCGACTGAACTGACGTCTGGCCTATCTGGACATTTGCGAAGGTTATGCTACCGGGAATGATCTGGATTTTCGGAGCGATTTTCCGCTCACCAACGCGATAGTATCGCGGGAAAAAGGCTGAATTGCGTATGATCTGACTGCCGGCGAAATTGCCGGCGTAAATTCCGTCATTTTGCAGAATAAGGGGTATGCGGACAATGTTGCCCTGATATTGAATGGCAACGGCAGTATCATCGCCGTTGAAGCAGGGCCAGCCATACTGCGGCGACGCGCTTTCATCCGCGATCAGGCCGCTTTGACCGGTGTTCAGGTTGATTGCTACTGTGCGGTGGTTACCCGTGTCGGTCTCCATGATGTCCAGAGCGAGAAGCCAGTCTTTTGTATTTGATGACGCGGGATTACCGATATTGAACCCTTCCGGTTTGGCCGGTACAAGCTGAAATATCTTGCCCGAGGAGATTTCCAGAACACCGACGTTCCAGGACTGATAAGGCTCAGATGCCTCGCTGACTATGATTTCGCTCAAGGCGTCGAAAATGATTTTCTTGCCCGAAAGGTCGAAATCGATGACGTCTGCATATTTCAGCGTGGAAGATTGTGTACCAGCATCGTTGGGCCACGTCAGCGAAAAAGTCTTGTTGCCGCCACCCGTGGAATCGGACATGTCAAGCAGATAAAGTTTGTTGTCGTGCGCTGTGGTTGTCAATGCAAAATACCGACCGTCCTGTGAGCCGCTGATACTTCGGACGTATCCTTCAGTGGTGACAGCCTGATCGAAGGAATTATCGGGCGACAGGCTGGCCATGCGAAGATTGTTGCCTGTATCGACATAAAGTGCCGCTTCGCCGTTACGAATTACCACCGGCCGGCTTTCTCCGACAGGAACGGAGGAAATCTTATAGCTGTTTCCGTCCGCCAATCGCTGACCCAGATAGGCCGATCCGCCGGAATAATAAACAAAGAGAATGTTGTCGTTTCCAGGAATCGGATCTACCCCGCTATCACCGCCATCACTGGTGCCCGTATCGGCGACGCCGACCGCATCCCAGCCGGCCTTGACGGCATTAACCTCTGTTGAATTGGCACCATAAAGCTCTTCCGCGCTTTGCACGGTGGCCTGCCTGCAGTCGGAAAAATCGCTCTGGCGAGTAAGGTGTTGCGTCAAAGCACGATAGAATATCTGTTCGGTCTTGTCCCGCCCGATACTGGTACCCAGATTTTCTGCTGTCAAACCTTCTGCGATCAGATAACATGCCCGACCGGCAATGCCGCAGTTCGTGTGAACTCCGCCGTTGTCGCTACTGAGCGGCAGGTTTTGATATTCGCTCATGGACGCGGGCAGGCGGGAGATGCCCTGGTGAGGATTGGCAAGACTGCGCAAAAAACCAGGCGAAATTCTGGTCACATCCTCTCCTATAGTCCAGTTCGAGCGGTCGATCATACAGCCGAAAATATCCGAAAAGGCCTCGTTCAAAGCACCGGATTGATATTTGTATTCCAGGTTCGCGGTGTACTGGGTGACTCCATGTGTGAATTCGTGGGCGACGACATCCAAACCTCGGATCAGAGGATAAAATGAACTATTGCCGTCACCGAAAAAAAACATCTGCACATCGCTTTGCCAGAACGCGTTCGCATAATTTTCGCCGACGTGGATCAACGCCGTGATGTTTCGTCCCTGGTTGTCGATCGAATTACGTTTGTGTGTATTTTTGTAATAATCATAAATCAAATTCAGGTAATACATGCCGCTGACGCCTGCCGTATCCCATCCATTCGCGGGGGAATTGGAAGTAAGAAAGTAGGCGTAGTTGTAATTTTCCGCTTTCTGGTTTCGCAGGTCCATAACGATTACATTGCCCTGCCCACGGTTGTCAGGCAATTGTGGATCCTGTGTATGCATTGGATGAGACGTATCAATCAGATAATAGGAATTGTTCTGATGCCATGCCTGAAAATTACGAGTCTGACCGAACAGGTCGTCGCCGCCGGCGGCGACAGATTCATACCATGTGTCCTCATACTTTTCGAGAATCACGCTGGTACGGGCATCGATGAAGTATTGCCATCGATGTAGTCCCTGCAGAAGAGTTTCCTGATATGCCAGCCTGGGAATACCCATCCGGTCAATGTGAATGACCAGACAGGATTTGGATAATGTGATGATCCCGCCCAGATCATTTTTCGCGATTGTTTCCGCGTTGCAGGCAGTCAGCAGGGGAGTTGTATTGACCTGTGGAGTCGGTTCGCTGTTGCCCTCGATCAGGTATGGCGAATTATTTTCATCCATGTGGACCAACGTCTCTTTGCCATAGATCGGCAGGCCATGAAACATCTGCTGAAATCTTACATGCCGCGATCCACATGAGTCGACAACCTCCTCCCGCGGAGTAAATTCGTCGTAACCATTTTGAACCTTGAGCAGATTGCGATATTCATGCAGGCAGGCGGATGCGACATCGACAGCCTTGATATTACGCCCTTTGCTGCTGGCAGAGGTTTTCTGCTTGTACAGGTCTCTCGCTTTGATGAAACCGGCTGCTCCGTTATGATGATTGAATCGTACCTGCAAGTCCGGCAGGCCGGCACGAAGCGAATTGACCTCGTTCGTTTGAACCGAAGATACTTGCGATTGGGCTGAGCTTTTAGCGGAAGGGACAATAGTGGCCTTGATCTTTGTCTGTTGTTGATCGGCAAGTTGCCGCGAAGTCTGGCAGGCCGATAGAGTACGCTGAAAATCAGCATGAAGTCGTTCCATGGATATACTGATCGATTTTTGATTGGCTGGTGGATTTGCTTCGCCATCAAGCGGCATGCCGGGGGCGGCTTGTCCGAGAAATAGCCCGAACAGAATGGTCTGGCTGATGATGAATTTGTCGATCAATTTCATTTTCGCATGCTTCCGAAATTCGGGCAAATAATTATCGGTCAAACAATATGATCATAAAAGAAATATCGGACGTTTTGATTATGAAGATCAATCATTCAATCGCCATTGTCACGTGTTTTTGCCGGGCAAAAGTTGCTTGCGACGCTGGCCGGGGGTATCATATCAGCTGCTTTTTAAAATAGAGATGAATTGGATGCTTCGAAAAAAAATCAGACTGACGGCCGATAAAAAAATACGTGTAGCGGGACTGATGTCAGGCACCTCCGCCGACGGTATCGACGTGGCAATTGTGGATATCGCCGGCGACAGGGTGCGACTGCTTGCCTTCGGAATGGTTCCCTATCGAACGGCGATTCGCCGCAAAATTTTCGATCTCTTCAATCCGGCGACGGCGAGGGTCGATGAAATCTGCCGGATGAATTTTGTTCTCGGTGAACTTTTCGCCCAGGCTCTTCTTGAAATTGCGCGCAAAAACCGCATACCGCCTGCGTCCATCCATCTGATCGGTTCGCACGGCCAGACCATATATCATCTGCCAGACGAAAATGTTCCATCTACTCTGCAGATCGGAGAACCGAGCGTAATTGCTGAGCGTACGGGAATAACGACTGTTGCCGACTTCCGGCCTCGCGATATGGCGGCAGGTGGTCAGGGTGCACCACTGGTTCCTTTGGCGGATTATATTTTGTTTCACGATCGTCGGAAAAATCGCGCTCTGCAGAACATCGGCGGAATTGCCAACGTAACTTATCTGCCGGCAGGAGGAGCAATCGACGATATTCTTGCGTTCGATACCGGTCCAGGCAACATGATTGTCGATCGAGTGACGGCTCTGATCACCCACGGACGAAAAACATTCGACGAGGGTGGAAAACTTTCTGCCAGAGGGCGCGTTCATGAATCCCTTCTGGCGGAACTGATGCGACATCGTTACTTTCGGCGTCTTCCGCCGAAAACCACCGGACGGGAACTCTTCGGCGTGCAGTTTACCGACGATCTGTATCGACAAAGCATTCAAAAGAAAATCTCGCCGCCGGATCTCCTGGCCACCGTGACAGCCTTTACCGCCAGGTCCATCGCCGATGCATACAAACGATTTTTGCCTGGGCCAATCGACGAATTGATTCTCTGTGGCGGCGGATCGTGGAATAAAACCTTGTCGGCCATGCTTCAGAGCGAGCTGCCGGGCGTAAAATTTCTGTCCATGAACGATTTCGGAATCGATCCGGATGCCAAGGAAGCGGTTTCCTTTGCTCTGCTGGCCTACGCTACGATCCACGGTACAGCAGGTAATGTTCCTTCCGCCACCGGAGCACGAAAACCGGTGGTTTTGGGTAAAATAATTCCGGGAAGATGATAGGCATTGATTCGAAAAGTACTTTTGAAGAAAATGGACGATGTATATGGAAAAAATAAAAAAATATTTTAAAAAGGATAATTTCGAAGAATACGTGGGAATTGAGCTGGTTGAAGTCAAACTCGGCTATGCAGTGGCGAAACTGACGATCAACCGGAATCATCTAAACGGACTGGGAACGGTTCAGGGCGGAGCCCTGTTTACTCTGGCCGACCTGGCGTTCGCCGCCGCTGCCAACTCGCATGGCACGGTGGCCGTCGCCATCAATTGCAGTATGAATTTCATGAAAGCGGTGAGCCAGGGCACGCTTTTCGCCGAAGCGAAAGAAGATGCCAGGAATCCCAAAATCGGTTCCTACACCGTTCATATCACCGATCAGGACAAAAACGTCATCGCTATTTTCCAGGGGCTGGCCTACCGTAAAAAGGATACACTTCCGGTTTGATTCCGTTATGATTTCTAAGGCCCGTCCCTAAGAAGTTTATTGAAAAGGACAACTCATGTCAAATGACCGTCAGCTTCAGCTTGCACTGCGCCGGCCACATCTGCGAGATATCCCACCTGTCACGCTGCCGCTGGGTTATTCCCTCCGCAGTTATCAACCTTCCGATGACGAAGCATGGAACAGGATTATCTGCGAAACTTTTAAAACTTCCAGTTACGATTTCGATAAAGCTATGCGACAGGATGCGGCATTCAAGCCGGAGCGCGTCTTATTCATAGTTTGTGGCGACGAACCGGTTGCCACCGCCTCCGCCTGGCTAAGACCTCAGTTTGGTCCTAATACGGGATACGTTCATATGGTCGGCACACTCCCGAGCCACCAGGGAAAACGCCTTGGATACTACGTCAGTCTGGGCGTGCTCCATCGTTTCAGAGAGGATGGACGAATCGATTCCGTACTCTTTACCGATGACTTTCGAATCCCCGCAATCAAAACCTATATTCGCCTGGGATTCGAACCGCTTCTGATTCAGGAAAATCAACGCCAACGCTGGCAGATGGTTCTCAAGACCATCGCACAGACCGATCTGGAATCGTCCTTCAAACCCATTCTTGAAGGGCCTCTGGTAAAAATCGAGGGCTTATAAGATTTATAGTGGATAAAAATATTTCCTGAACATCCTGTCGAGCCGAACCGCATGCGCTAAATACCAGTGTCTCAGGCAGCCGGCATTACCTCGACCGAAAGGATTGTCACCGGTTCTTCGGGAACGTTTTCATGATATTGCACCGTTCGAGTTGGAACCTCGACGATGGCGTCCACGACGTCCATGCCTCTGACGACCTTCCCGAAAACCGCGTATCCAGGATTGCCTGCGTCACGGTAATTGAGAAAATCGTTATCGTTTACGTTGATGAAAAATTGCGACGTGGCGCTGTTAGGGTCATTTGTGCGGGCCATGGCGATTGTGCCACGATCATTTTTCAACCCATTTGACGATTCGATCTTGATGGCTGAACGAGTGCGTTTCTGCCGCATATCCGCAGTCATTCCGCCGCCCTGGATCATGAAACCGGGAATAACCCGGTGAAAAATCGTACCGCTGAAAAACCCATCCCTAACGTACTGGAGAAAGTTTTCCACGGTTATAGGGGCCTTTTCAGAATTCAATTCAATCTGAATCTCGCCCTTGCTGGTTTTCATGACGACTTGAGTATCACTCACTTGTCTTACTCCTTCATGGAACAATATAAAAAGATAAAATAATCGTATGGATCATATCGGCATCGGTTACGGATTGAGAATTACCTTCGCCGACGTAATGGTTACGGTTTCCGTCGGCAAACTGTTTTCTCCGTTGTTTTCGATAGTCGGGACCGCGGCAATCGCATCGATTGTTTCCGTACCCTCGACGACCTTGCCGAAAACCGTATAACCGGGGCTGGCATCGCTCTGGTAGTTCAGGAAGTCGTTATCGGCGACGTTGATGAAAAACTGCGATGTCGCACTGTCGGCCAATTGTGTTCGGGCCATTGCGATCGTATATTTGTCGTTGGTCAATCCGTTGTTGGACTCGATGACGATCGGATCATATGTAGTCTTGAACGCCGTCGGATTGACGGCAGTAGACCCGCCGCCCTGTATCATGAAACCCGCCATGATTCGATGGAATACGGTCGCGCCGCCGCCATCCGTCCCATCATAAAATCCGTCATTGACATAGCGGAGAAAATTATCCACCGTTATTGGCGCCTTGCTCCGGTCCAGCTCCAGAACAAAAGTGCCTTTGGATGTGACAATCCGGACATGGGGCTTGGTTATGACAAAAACGGCGTCGATAGTCTTGTTGGAATTCATCGTAATGGTTTTCGGCGATTCCGTGCCGCTTAGACTGTTTTCCCATCGCAAAAAACTCCAGCCGTCGGTCGGCGCGGCCGTAAGCGTCAATGATACGCCATCATCATAAGCGCCGCCGCTCGGATTGAGAGAAATCGTGCCCTGACCAATGGCACGGGTCAGAATAAAATACCTGGAGGTGTCTTTCTCGAAAATAGCTGTGATGTTACGATTGGCGTTCATTGTAACAGTGGCCGATGTACTGGTTCCAGATAGGTCGCCGTCCCATTGTACGAAATGCGATCCCGCTACCGCCTGAGCGGTCAGGGTCACCTGGGCGCCGGAATTATATGAACCTGTGCTGGGGCTCACACTGCCTTCGCCTTCGCCCTGGGTTGTGACTGTCAACGTATACTTGGCGGCATCCTCTTCAAAGACCGCATTAACCGTACGGTTTTCAGTCATCATAACCTGTGTAGTCGTATCAGTCCCCTTGGCGGCATTTGCCCACCGTGACAGGTGCCAACCTGTTGCGGGTTTGGCGGTCAGAGTCACATAGGTTCCATTGGTGAATGTCTTGTTGTTCGGAACGATGCTGCCCTGGCCGGTGACGGTGGTAGTCAGAGTATACTGATTCTCATCCTGCTCAAAGACCGCCTTCAGAATCCTGCTGCAGCTCATCGTAACTGCAAGGGATGCGCTATCGCCGCTGAGGTCGCCTTCCCATCGTACAAAATGCCATCCATCGCTTGGTATGGCTGTCAACGTAATTTGTGAGCCAGCATTGTAATTTCCATCGGCGGGTGTGACACTGCCGCTGCCGGATACTTCGGTTGTCAGCGAATATTGCGATGCGTCTTCTTCGAAGGTCGCTTTAATTG
>CAYMXC010000053.1:0-11065 GCA_964394135.1 uncultured Phycisphaerae bacterium | reverse complement strand
AGGAAAAAAATTGGCCAACGACGTCCTTCATCTGTGCAAGCTGATCCTCTGCCGCCCTGTCCTCATCGCCGTGATCGAAAATAAATCCGCACCAATCGCCCCCATCCACGGATTTCTCATCGTTAACGCCGGCGACAAAAAAACCGCAATCGCCGATACAATTCAGAAACTCGAAGCCCTTGACACCGAAAAGAAAATCGCCGAAATCACCATCGGATCAGCCAAATTGCACACCTGCAAGGAAAAGGACTCCCCCTCTGCGATCTGGGGCTGGGCAGGCAATTATTTCGTCCTCTCCGTCAACGATCCCCAGGCCTCGATCGTCCATCGCCTCCTCGCAGGCCCGAAACCTGCGACTCAACCGGCGAACCTGACCGCCCTGGCCAAACTCAAAAAAACCGATGACGCCCTGATAATGTACGCCGATGTCCAGAAAATCGCCCGCCTGATCTCCACAAAAATCGCCGAAGAAAAAGACGGCGAGGCAAATCTCGCCAAGGCCCGCCAGGCCATGCAGATGCTCGGACTCAGCGACACGCAATCCTTCGCCATGCGAACGGGTTTCGATGGACCGAACACTATCAGCGACGCTGTCCTGACAATCCCGCAGCCTCATCGCGGCCTGCTCTCGCTCTTCAAACCCGTCAATCCTGCCGACCTGGATATCGTCCCCGTCGGTGTGATCGGCGCCGAAATCTGCAATGTCGATTTCGCCGGCCTGTACGACCTGATCCTCAGCACGATCAAAACAGTCGCCCCGGAAGAAACCCCTGAAATCGACAAAAATATCGCCGACTTCGAACAAAAGGCCGGCTTCAATATCCGCAAGGGGATCCTCGAAAGCATCGATGGCCGGATCATATCCTATTCCCTGCCCTCCGCCGCACTGATGGGACCGATGACAGGCAGCGGCATCATGATCGTGAACCTCAAAGATCCCGCCCTCTTCGAAAAAACCATGGCCGCGGTTGAAAAATACGTCACCGCCAACATCAGCGAACTTCAGATGACCGCCCAGACCATCGACAATAAAACCTATCATTTCATCATGATCCCTCAACTGGCCATGATGCAGATCGCCCCCGTCTGGACGATTTCCAAAAATCAATTGATCATCGCAACAAGCATGCAGCTGGCTAACACCGCCCTCACCCACGCCACCACCCAAAACGCCGCCACCACTTCCATCCGCTCGACCGCCGGCTTCAAACAGGTCGCTGCCGGTCTGCCCAAAAACCTCATCAGCTTCAAATATGTCGATCAGCAATTGGCGGGTCGGCAGATGATGCAGGCGTTCCAGCAAATCTGGCCAATGGCCGTCATGGCCCTGCAGCAAAAAGCGCAAATCAAACTGCCGATGATGCTCCCTCCCGCCGACGATATAGTCAAACACCTCGGCCCCGAAGTCGATTATACATGGTTTGATGAAAATGGAATCCGCTCCTCCTGCCGCGGCGCAGCCCTCAGCTCAAGCTCCGGTGTAGCAGTCGTCGCAAGCGCAGGTCTGGGCACTGCCATCCTCTTGCCTGCTTTAAGCCGGGCGAGGGAAATGGCCAAACGATCTGCGTCTGCTTCAAATCTGCGACAAATCTATATGGACTGCTACAAGTACGCCAACGATCACAATGGGCAATTCCCCCCTGCCTTGCAGGATCTCAAAAAATACATCACTAACCACGATATCCTCGAATCGCCGCGAAAACCCAAAGGCTTCACCGGCCTAAGTTACA
The DNA here is from genome assembly GCA_964394135.1 of uncultured Phycisphaerae bacterium. Classification (GTDB taxonomy): domain Bacteria; phylum Planctomycetota; class Phycisphaerae; order JAAYCJ01; family JAAYCJ01; genus CAYMXC01. The sequence goes on along the minus strand of CAYMXC010000053.1, from coordinate 9,335 downwards.
TCTACATCCCCGGCCAGAACGCCGACGGTGATCCGAGAAATGTCCTCATGTATGAAAATCCCGCCTTCTCCCCGGACGGTCTGAACGTGGCCTATGGCGACGGTCATGTTAATTGGGTCAATCAGGGCGAATTTATCCAGGAATTGACCGAAACTTATAAACGCCTCGGCAAACCCATGCCGAAAATCGATTTCGGCGACGGTAAAATTCCCGCCACCGCCCCAGCCTCTCAGCCCGCTTCCGGCTCGTCCCACAAGGGAATCAACTTTGATAAGAAAATCCCCTTCAAGTGCACCAATTGCAGCACTACAGTCCCATACACGATACGGGAACTGCAGCAAATGAAAAAGCCGGATGAAATGGGTCCGATGATGGGTCCACTGATCCTGCCGTGTCCCAAATGTCATAAAGACACTCTTACCCAGGCCGTCGAATGCCCGAATTGCAGTGAAATTTTCATTATGAAAGTCGATCCCGCTACAGGCACATTCGACGATAAATGTCCCAAATGCCACGAAAGCTACGCTAAATCCTGGCAAAAAAAATACTGGAAAGAAAATGGAACCGATTAAAAGTCGCATTCTCGATTGATGCTTGACAAACCTGCACCAATTCTCTATCATGTCCAACTTTGTCCAAAAGACAGGCAAAGTTGTACATGACGAGAGAAAAATGCAACTAAGCGTACGTGATGTAGCAAAACTTCTGAATGTAAATGAAAAAACGGTGTATAGATGGGTCACCCAGGGCAACCTGCCGGCCTATCGCGTAAGCAATCACTACCGCTTCAACCGGGCTGAACTCCTGGAATGGGCCACCGCCCAGCGAATCAATGTTTCCACGGAAATCTTCCAGGAACCGGAAAACGCTACAGTGACCGTCTCGGGCCTGGTCGATGCACTGACCGCCGGCGGAATCCATTTCCGCGTCAGCGGTACCGACAAGGAATCCGCCCTCAAAGCCGTCGTCGAACTGATGCGGCTGCCGGAAGAGGTGGATCGAAAATTCCTGCTGCAGGTTCTGCTGGCTCGCGAGGCAATGGCCTCCACCGGCGTCGGCGAGGGCATCGCCATCCCCCACGTTCGAAATCCGATCGTCCTCCATGTCCGCCAGCCGATGATCACCTTGTGTTTCCTGGAAAAATCCATCGATTTCGGCGCCTTGGACGGCCGGCCGGTCAATTGCCTCTTTACTCTCATCAGCCCCACCGTGCGGTCGCACCTGTATCTGCTCTCGCGACTTGCCTACGCCCTCCGCGATTCGGGATTCAAAGATCTCATTCTGCGGCAGGGTTCGCGCGACGAAATCATTAATGAAGCCCGGCGGGTGGAGCTCGAGCTGGGAAGTCAAAAGGAGGAATAGAGGTAAAATGTCGCTCTTTTTGGCCTCGCTGGGAATCATGACCCTTGGCGGATTCCTGGCTCTGCTTACCTGTAAAAATCCAAAAATATGCAGCTTTTTCGGAGTTGCTGGCACAGTCGTCGGTTCTATCGTCGGTCTGGTGCCCGCAATCAACGTCCTGCTAGGCGGCCCGAAACTCTCGATGAACTACACCTGGGAAGTGCCCTTCGGCTCATTCTATATCGCGATCGATCCGCTCTCCGCACTCTTTCTTATCCCCATTTTCGGTCTGTCGGCGGTGGCGGCGATCTACGGCGGCCAGTACATGCTCGCCTACCGCGAAAAAAAATGGCTCGGCGGTTCGTGGTTCTTCTATAATCTCCTCGCCGCGGGCATGGTCCTGGTTGTAACTGCCCGAAACGGCGTGCTCTTCCTCGTCGCATGGGAAACCATGTCCCTGGCCTCCTATTTCCTCGTTACCTTCGAAGACGAACATCAAAACGTCCGCGACGCCGGCTGGACCTATCTCGTCGCCACCCACCTGGGAACCGCCTTTTTAATGGCATTCTTTATCATACTAGGCCGGCAGACGGGTTCGATGGACTTTAATCAGGTCGGATCGATCGCGCCGCAACTCTCCAGTGTCCTGTTCTTCCTTGCGGTGATCGGCTTCGGAACCAAGGCGGGATTCATCCCCATGCACGTCTGGCTGCCGGAGGCACACCCCGCCGCCCCAACGCATGTCTCAGCCGTCATGTCGGGCGTAATGATCAAGACCGGAATCTACGGCCTGGTGCGTGCCATACTGCTCATCGGCCCACCGGAGCGATGGTGGTGCTGGGTGCTCATCGGCATCGGCGTTACCTCGGGCGTCCTTGGCGTACTTTTCGCTATCGTCCAACAGGATATCAAACGTCTATTAGCATACAGCAGTGTGGAAAATATCGGCATCATCACCATCGGCCTCGGCGTCGGATTGCTCGGCGTCAATCAAGGATCGTCTCTGCTGGCCGTCGCAGGCTTTGCAGGTGCTTTCTTCCATGTCATAAACCACGCACTCTTCAAAGGTCTGCTGTTTCTGGGTGCAGGCTCGGTTCTACATGGCTGTAAAACCCGCCAGATCGATCGACTCGGCGGATTGATCAAATCGATGCCCTGGACCGCCGTCTGCTTCCTCGTCGGAGCAATTTCCATCTGTGCCCTGCCGCCCTTTAACGGTTTTGCCGGCGAATTCCTGATCTATTCCGGTGTCTTCCGAAACGGCAAGCTCATCGCGATCCTCGTCATCGGCGGACTGGCACTCATCGGCGGATTGGCAGCCGCCTGCTTCACCAAGGCATTCGGCGTTGTTTTCCTGGGCGAACCGCGCAGCGATTCTGCAATGCACGCCCACGAAGCCGGCTGGCTCATGCGACTGGCCATGACAATCCTCGCTGCCGGCTGTTTCCTCGCCGGTATCGGCGCTCCGCTTATCCTCAAAGCGGGACATTCTGTCATCGCCCAGACAGCCCGCATATCGATCGCCCAAACACAAGCCGAATCGGCCCATCTGCAGGGACTCTTATGGCAGGTGGTGACCGTGAGCCTCGTTCTGACAGGACTGATCCTCGTGCTCGCGCTTCTGCGACGGTGCCTGCTCGCCGGCCGAACGGTCACCCAAACCGGAACCTGGGACTGCGGATATGCCCAGCCCACCGCTCGCATGCAGTATACCGCATCATCTTTCTCCCAGCCGCTGATGTCTCTGTTTCGAATCTTTCTCCGAACCGATTTAAAACTCTCCCCCCCCCGAGGCCTGTTCCCACAAAACGGTTCGCTCACGACCCACACGCCGGACACAAGCCGGCAATACATATATCATCCGGCATACCAAACCATAGAACGACTGTTCCTCCGCCTCCGCTGGCTCCAGCAGGGCCGCGTACAGCTCTACGTTTTGTATATCGCCCTGACGCTGTGGATTTTGCTCATTTGGAAACTGAGGTAGGGGTAAAAGAGGATAAAGAACAAAAATGGCAATTACATGGCATTCATTGATAAATCCCCTCCTGGCGATCGTGCTCTCGCCGCTTTTGCTAGGAGTGATCAACCGGACCAAGGCGAAATTCGCCGGCCGAACGGGCCGACCTCTGCTGCAGGTCTATTTCGATCTCTGGAAGCTCTTTCATAAGGGCGCCGTCTACAGCCGAACGACAAGCTGGATCTTCCGCGCCGCGCCGATCATCGGCCTGGCGGTAGCACTGTCTGCCAACGCACTGATGCCCTTCGGCGGTTCGGACGCGACCATTTCCTTCGGCGGCGATCTGATCCTTCTCGCTTACCTCCTGGGCCTGATGCGATTTTTCACGGTGATCGGCGCACTGGACACGGGCTCCGCCTTCGAAGGCATGGGCGCCAGCCGCGAAGTCACCTTTTCCGCCCTGGCCGAACCCGCCCTTTTACTTGGACTTGCTGCCGTCGCTAAACAAACAAATTATTTTTCGCTCAGCACCATGCTGCCGGCAGCCGACTGGACCCACTCCAGCGCAATGCTCGCCCTGGTAGCGGTTGCACTGCTTGCCGTTTTCCTCGCCGAAAACGCACGAATCCCGGTCGATGATCCAAACACCCACCTAGAACTCACGATGATCCACGAAGTCATGGTCCTCGATCACAGCGGCGTCGATTTCGGTTTCATCCTTTATGGCTCAGCTCTGAAACTCTGGCTTCTGGGCGCACTGCTGATCGGCATAGTCGTCCCGATCCACACCGGCTGCCGCATCATCGACACCTCCGCCGCCATTATCGGTATGCTGTTGCTCGCTGTCCTTGTAGGCATCATTGAGTCGTGTATGGCCCGGCTGAAAATGATGCGGGTCCCGCAACTGCTGCTGGGCGCAATCGCTTTTTCCATCCTGGCCTTGGTCCTGGTGTTGAGGTAAACCGATGAACAACTCCGTCGATACTATTTTGATTTTCCTCGTCCTGACAAACCTGATGCTCCTGGGTATCAGCCGACTCGGCTCGTGCATCAAACTCGTCGCCATACAGGGCATCGCCCTGGGCCTGCTGCCTCTGACGATCGGTCACGGCCGGCTCGAATGGCACCTGATTCTTTTCGCCGCCATCTTCATTGCCCTGAAAGGCGCAGGCTTTCCTTGGATACTCTCGCGAACCCTCCGTGAAATCAACGCCCGCCGCGAAGTCGAGCCGTTCGTCGGTTACGGCCTGTCGCTGGTTATGGGCCCGCTGGTTCTGGCAAGCTGCCTCTGGATCGGCGGAAATCTGCCACTGCCCACAAAAACGGTTTCTTCGCTCGTCGTGCCGGTGGCACTCTTCCCAATACTGGTCGGACTGTTCCTTTTCGTCAGCAGAAAAAAAGCCCTCACGCAGGTCCTCGGCTATCTCGTTCTGGAAAATGGTATTTACACGTTCGGCATGGCCCTGGCACATCAGCAACCGATACTGGTTGAAATGGGCATCCTGCTGGACGTTTTTGTCGCTGTGTTCGTCATGGGAATCACGATCTTCCATATCAATCGTGAGTTCGACCACATCGATACGGACCAGTTGTCGAGTCTACGGAGTTAAAAGAGAGTTGAAAAGGAGTAAAAAATGATTTTGGCGCTCGTGCTGATACCCATGATCTCTGCAGCTCTGTCGATCATGGTTCGGCAGGACAATTTACGGCGGATGATCCTCATCCTGGCAGCTCTCTGGCACACTGGCCTTACCGCCTACGCCTGGGTCGTTCGGCCCGCACCGGCCTTGCGGGGCTGGCTTAACCTGGACAAACCGGGCCTGATGTTTCTGAGCATCGCCAGCGTGCTGTTTCTCCTAGCCGCCATATACGCCGTCGGCTATCTGAAAAACGAAAAACATACCGATACAAACCGGGAAGATTTCGAAGAAGGAGTCCTCTTCACAAATGCGCCGGAGGCAATCTTCACCGCCTGCCTGCTCATGTTCCTGGCAACGATGACTTTTGTAACCTCGAGTCAGCATCTTGGACTGTTCTGGGTGGCGATGGAGGCGACGACACTCGCCAGCGCGCCCCTGATTTACTTCCATCGCCACCATCGTTCTCTGGAGGCCACCTGGAAATACCTCCTGATCTGCTCAGTCGGCATCGCACTGGCACTTCTGGGAAATTTCTTTCTCGTCGCCGCAGCTTCGACCCACGGAACCGAACCGACCTCGCTGATGCTGGCCGACCTGATCAACCACGGAAAAAATATGAATATGCCCTGGCTCAAAGCGGCGTTTATACTTTTTCTCGTCGGCTACGGAACCAAAATGGGACTGGCTCCGCTTCACACCTGGCTGCCCGACGCCCATAGTGAATCGCCGTCGGTGGTCTCAGCCCTTCTTTCCGGCGCACTGCTGAACTGTGCGTTTCTCGGCATCCTGCGTGCCCTGCAGGTCTGCTCGGCGGCTGGCCTGGACACCTTCGCCAAAGACCTACTGATCATCTTTGGCCTGATCTCAATCGCATGGGCCGCCATCTTTATCTTCGGCCAGGCCGATTACAAACGAATGCTCGCTTATTCCAGCGTCGAACATATGGGCGTTCTCGCAGTCGGCATCGGAATCGGCGGAACAGCCGCCTTCGGTGCCATGCTGCACACGGTAAACCATTCGCTAACCAAGGCCATGCTATTCCTGATCGCGGGCAATATCCTGGCTATCTATAAAACCAAATCCACCGCCGACGTCCGCGGCATACTGCGAACAATCCCGCTTTCCGGTATCTTATGGATTGGGGGATTTCTCGCCATCACAGGCCTGCCGCCTTTCGGCATCTTCATGAGCGAACTGACAATCGTCAAAGGCATCCTCGATCAGGGCCGCGTGCTGACAGCGGTAACGTTGCTCGGACTGCTCGCCTTGGTCTTTATCGGAATGTCCGGCGTCGTGCTGAAAATGGCACAGGGTGAATCGTCGTTGAAACAATCGCCAAAACGCGAAGCGATTCTGTCGATCGTTTCGCCGGCCGTCCTGGGCCTGCTTGTCCTGTGCCTGGGCCTATACATCCCGCCCGTGATGAGTCGCGCACTGCACGATGTGGCCCGAATGTTTGGAGGATACTGATGTCGAACACCACGACGCATTCCCTGTATAATTGCGATACAATCAATCAATCCGACGTACCGGAATTGCCCTTTGAAGGCTTCAAAGACGCCGTTGTGAACTCCGGCGGACGACTGGCATCGTTTTTCGGCATGCCCCTGCCGAATGGAAAAATCAAACTGATTGCAATCCTGGCGATGGAATCGACCGGAACGCTCGGCGCCGTATCTATGAAAGTCGGCGAAATGTATCCATCGCTGACCGAAGATCTTCCGCAGGCTCACTGGTTCGAGCGGGAAATCGCCGAACAGTGGGGCATCAGGCCGGTGGGTCACCCCTGGCTCAAACCCATTCGCTTTCACGAATCCTATCGTCGCGGATACGACGCATGGAAACGAAAACCGGGCCTGGAAATCCTGCCGTGCGTAACCGACTATTTCCAGCTCAAAGGCGAGGAGGTTCACGAAGTGGCGGTCGGCCCCGTACATGCGGGCATCATCGAACCAGGCCACTTCCGATTCCAGTGTCACGGCGAACAGGTTTTTCATCTGGAAATTTCTTTGGGCTATCAGCATCGCGGCGTGGAACGTGCTCTGATCGGTGGCCCGCATAAACGAACAATCTATCAGATAGAAACCGTTGCAGGCGACACGACGATCGGCCACACAACCGCATATTGCCAGGCGATCGAATCGCTGGCAGAATGCAATGTTTCGCCTCGCGCCCAGGCCCTGCGGGGTATCGCGCTGGAACTGGAACGAATGGCGAATCACACCGGCGACCTTGGTGCGCTGGCGGGCGACGTCGGATACCTGCCGACCGCGTCGTTCTGCGGCCGGATTCGTGGCGACTTTTTGAACATGACCGCGGTCATCTGCGGCAACCGGTTCGGACGCGGATTGATCCGTCCGGGCGGAGTGTGTTTCGATCTGGAAAAAAACCGCGTAGAGGAACTTCGCCACAGGGTGGACCAGGCCTTGAAGGATGTAACTGTGGCGGTGAACCTGCTGTGGGAAACACCGTCGGTCCTGGGCCGATTCGAGGAAACAGGTATAGTGTCGCAGGAAACATGCAACCTGCTTGGCCTGGTGGGGCCGGCAGCGCGGGCTTGCGGTGCGGAACGTGATGTGCGATTCGATTTTCCGGCCGGCATTTATCAGTTCGCCCAGATTCCAGTTTCTACGTGGGACACGGGCGACGTATTTGCCCGGGCATACGTCCGCTGGCTGGAAATTCAGCGATCGGCGGCGTTCGTGCAGAATCTGCTCGATACACTGCCGGAAGGCGATATCATGGCGGACGTCGGGTCGCTTGCGCCCGACAAGCTGGTGGTATCGATGGTGGAAGGCTGGCGAGGGGAAATCTGCCACACAGTAATGACAGACTCGGCCGGCAAGTTTCTGCATTACAAGATCGTCGATCCGTCCTTCCATAACTGGATGGGCTTGGCGATGGCGCTGCGGGATCAGCAGATATCCGATTTCCCCGTGTGCAACAAGAGCTTCAACCTTTCCTACTGCGGGCACGATCTGTGAGGTACGAAAATGATTAAGGAAATCATGGCGAGAATTCAGCAGGGTCGGCGAACCGTGGCGTTTCCGAAAGGCGAACCGGTGCTGCCGGATCGACTTCACGGCCGGCCGAGCATTTATCAATCGAAATGCCGCAAAGATTGCCGGCAGTGCGAAGAGGTCTGCCCGACGGAGGCGATTTTTCACGATGGCGATCGAATCCGGATCGACATGGGACGATGTCTGTTCTGTAACCAGTGCGCCCGAATCTGCCCGACGCAGGCGATTGTTCTGACGCGGGAATATCGCCTGGCGGCCCGAAAGCGAGATGAACTAATCATAGACGATGCGACGGTTCGCGTGGCGCAAGCACTCGATCGCAAAGCGCGAAGCATATTTGGCCGGTCGCTTCGACTGAGGCAGGTGAGCGCCGGCGGCTGCAATGCTTGCGAGGCGGACACGAACGTCCTTACGACGGTAGTGTTCGATCTGGGGCGCTTCGGCATCGAGTTCGTGGCGTCGCCGCGCCATGCGGACGGCCTGCTGATCACGGGACCGGTGACGGAGAACATGCGGATCGGCCTGAAAAAAACGTACGACGCTGTACCTGCGCCGAAGATCGTGATTGCGGTGGGTGCGTGTGCGATTTCCGGCGGACCTTATGCGGATCATCCCGAAGTACACAACGGCGCGGAGAATCTGGTACCGGTCGATTTGTTTGTGCCCGGCTGCCCGCCGCATCCGATCACAATTCTGGACGGACTGCTGAGCCTTCTGGGTCGCAAAAAATAAAGACATAGGCGACCGAAGCCGCCCATGTCCTTCCCTCGCTCTCAACCGCCGCGGCCTGGGCGTTCCGTCATTGGCTCACGACGGATGATCTATGTTCCTCCTGAAAGACCACCGTGGATGTGACGGCAACTTTATCGTGGAAATCATCCGCGAATCCGTAACCGTCCCCCATTCTATTTTCGGCAATCGCGAGGATATACGCCATTTAAACAGGGTTTTTAAAAATCGCAACATTATTTTGGCAAGTGAAAAACTGCACTGCAATTTGCTTGCGGGCCATGGTATACGGCTAGGATTATTTTTACTACCTGTCTTGTCGCATGAAGATTATTTCATGTTATAACCTTTCATTGTACGTTTTGTACGATCTGGAAGTCGGAAACTGGGCGGGTCGAAGCCCGCCTTATACGGAAAAAGGAACAATATGCTACTTCCCATATAAAGGTAGCACATTTTTTGAAAATGCAAATTGGTGATGTTATGAAAACGACCTTATGTCCTGCTGGGCTTTGGAATACGTTCTAAATATTACTTTTTCGAGGACCTGAATTACCGTCAGAATAAACGTCACTTTTCTTATAACTGGCATTTCGATGAGTTATAACGAATGCCGAAGGTGGGAATTGAACCCACACCCTGTTG
>CAYMXC010000052.1:0-11196 GCA_964394135.1 uncultured Phycisphaerae bacterium | reverse complement strand
ACCTGTCGTAACGAAGCTCTTGTTGGCGGCCGCCCCACCCTGCCTGAACGCGACCATGCCAAACGCCCCTCGTAGAAATTCCACCTTCAGCGTTTCGCAATTCATCTTCACTTCCCGGCCGGGCTTCGTTCCCTTGAACACAAAAACACCCGCATTGGGATCATAAATATTCCCACCAGCAAGGTGGTGCATCGTCACCGTGCCGTCAAAAATCGCCGTCCGCGTATCGATCAGATAACTCAAACCGTTGAGCCACTGAAAACGGGTGACCGACGGCCCAGAGCTTGCAAGCTGGCCTCCGAATGGATCCCCCATCCCCATCTTCTGAGCCGATCCGCTTGGCTGTTTGGGCTTGGAGCTGCCGATTGCTTTTTGCATGTCTTCGATCAGAAAAGTTCCCGCCCCGGGCACATTCAACTTGTTGGCGATTAGATCGACCGTCATCTCCGCGCCCCATAGAGTGGTACGGTTTATCAAATGTTTATCCTTCCGCTGAACATATTGAACGCGGATTTTATCATCTTTCGCCGGAAACGCCTGAATGAACGTAGGCCTCTTACGGGCGATGCTGGCTTTAAACCGATCGTCGCCGCTGGACTTGTTTTTGCTTATCAAACGGGCAAGGTCCCACCCTTTGGCCTCATTCGTCTTTTTCGCCGGCTGATCGGGCATCGGAGCGTTTTCCAGGTCCACCAGCAATTTCGCGCAATACAGTGTCGTATTGTCGCTCTCCACTCGAGTATCCCCCAGGAATGTCCCCTGATTTTTCGTCCCCCCCGTCAGTTTCATCGAGTCCGACCAGGCGATGTTTATTTTAACGCCCTCTGCCCTGCGCGTTCCTTCGATATCCTGCAAACTCAGAAATCCAAGACGTCCAGGACCGGGAATATCCATTCGCTCGGTGGCTAGTTCCATTACAACCTTTTCACCCGAAACCTCATAATCGCGAGATCGGGCATATGCCCACTTGTCTTTCGTCCCTTCCAAATCACACCATTGGATCATCCCATCGTGACTGAATTTCGCGTGCAGCTTCTTGGTATCGACGTTCAGCGGTTGATCCGGATCGCGAATCGCAACGTCGCCCGTCGCATTGACCTCGCGTATCACTACACGCGTTCTAGTCTTTTGCTTTTCCGAATTTGCCGGATCGGCGGTGACGACCTTCCGGTCTTCCAGATTCGCATGTAATTCATCCGCCGAGATCAGCCTATTACGCTCCGACGCTCGGACATGTCCCTTGGCATATGCCACTTTTGGAAGATTTCCCTTGCCGAATTTCACATCCAGCAAATCGCAGTTGATCTGTTGCTGGTCGGATTTCAAAAGTACATTCCGCTCCGCATGAAGCTTCGAAATCTGATCGCTGTTTTTTTCACCAGACACAGGCTTGAGAAAGTTCAGTACGACCAGTTCGCCCTTCATGATCAACCCCGGACGTTCCATCCACGCCCCGCCCCTGAACTCGGCAAACTGCAAATGTTGTCGCGAATCGAAATCGGCCGAGTCGCCACCTTCCTCTTCGATCAGATGAAGCGTGAATCCATCGTTCCACAACACCTTCACTGGTTCTCCGTTTTGAGAACGATCCAGCTGCGCCAAACCGCTGAGCGTTTCGCCGGACGGTTTTCCTTCGCCCGCCTGGTGCATGAATCCAGGACCCGTGCCACGAACGATTCCCGCCTTGCGATCGTAAAAAAGATGTACTGCCACGATCGTCCGGTCGCTGCCCTTGCACACTTTCACCGGCTCGTCGCTGGTCCCGTTAAGCCACAACTGCTTGGTTTCCTCGTGATATTTCAATTCCTTGCAGCGGACCGTACCTTGGTTGATCTGTTCGATCTGAATCGTCTGACCTCGAGCCAGAATGTGGAACCGCCGCAGCGGCGAGTCCTCCAGCGGCTCCGGCTTGATCGTCAGCGGTCCTTCCCAGAAAATCTCCAGCCGTTTGTCCTCCTTTGTGTGCGTTCGGCGAACGGAACTCGGCGTTGATGTTGCCGATCGTGTCGACGTCATCCCTGCCTTGCCCTCCGATTCTCCCATCCCGCTTCCCCCGCTCGGCAAATCAAAAATCACATTCATCCGATCGCACGTCATTTTGCCCGCCAGCGCAGGCCCGTCATATTGGTCCACCTTCACCGAACTGGTAAATGTAATGTTATAAGTGCGCTTATTCGTCGGCCCCGTGCTACCATGTTTTCTTTTCGCCGGTCGCGTGGCCGCCTGAGAGCTCGTCGTATTTCGCTCTGCCGGCAAAAAAAGCCTGGATTTGGCCACCGGATTTTGAGAGAGCATCATCTGCCCTCCCAGATTTCCTCCCGCGCCGGCCGAGATCAACTTCGTCAAATAACCACCCTTGCTCGCAGAATCATTTTTGGCGGGCTTCTCCGCCCCGGGAATCTGGATGCCGATCAAATCCGCGCCTTGCCACAAAACCATCTTTTCGCCACGCTGAACCGTGATCGATTCAATCTGTTTGGTTGCATCGTTCCAGGTAATCACAAGCCCTTCACCGCGGAGCTCCGCCTCGTCGGATTCGATATTGATCGGATCGTCGGTTTCAATACGGCACGTTTCCAGGTCAAATCGAACCTTGTTGAACCAGATATGAATAATGTCACCGGGCCGAAGTTCAGGCCGGCTGCGATTGGGATCGGTAGCCCGATCGATGAAAATATGAACCTTCCCACGAAGCTCTCCACGCTTCGGGTCCAGCTGCGTGGTCTTCTTTCGGCTACCCTCGATCTGACCTTCCATCGCGGAAATCTGAAGAATCTGTCCGCCCCTGAGAAACAGCCGCAATTCGGGCCGATCCAGATCGTAAATCCCCGGCCGATCCGGGTCCGCCGGTCTCCAATGATTGGTGAAAAATTGATAAAGCAATCGACCGTTCGGGCTGAATCGCTCAAATTTCGCCCGGTCGCCTTCGCTCGTCATGACCGCTTCTTCAGGACTCACCAGACTGCCAACAGCATGAGCAGGCCGCGTCCCAAGCTGACGTATCTCCATCTTTTGCTTCGGAGCTGTTGTCGTTACACCCTCTTCGAGGCCGGGTGTCGCAAACAAAAGCGTGTAAAGATAATAAAAAGCGAGAATAATCGCCAGCGAGATAAGAGCCAGCAGGATTCGTTTCAAAATCATTACTCGTCTCCCGATAATTTCTGATTCATATACCCGCCGACAATCTCAGTCCATCGGCCTCTCGCCTGAAGAAGCATTTCGATCACCTCGCGAACCGCGCCGTCTCCACCGCTGCGCTGAGTCACATAGGCCGACTGCGATTTCACCTCACGTACCGCGTTGGCAACCGCCACGGGAAATCCGCAGTTCTTCAGCAGGGGCAAATCCGGTAAATCGTCTCCCACACACGCCACTCGCATCGGATCGATCCGGCAATCCGCCAGACACCGCCGATACGCCTCCATCTTCCGTATCGCCGATTGATAAACAAATTCAATTCCCAATTCTTTGGCGCGAACCTCAACGGCGTTGGAGGACCGACCCGTGATAATCGCTGCCTTGCCCCCGCACCGATACCAGTATTTGATTCCTGAGCCGTCCTGAACATTGAAATGGTAACTGAGCCGACCGGTTTCGTCCATAATGACCTCCCCGGCCGTCAATACGCCGTCCACATCCAATATCAGCAGCTCGATATCCGCGGGATTCGCAAATGCCATGGCACCTCTTTCCTGAACGCCGAAAGCGATTGTCATTCACACGCTTCGACATCCTTATCGGTCCGGTCTTCCCGGACTTTCATAAGACCACCATCTTATCGAACCCGCCTTGACCCGTCAAGAAACCCTGCCCCCAAATCCGCCATTGCAGTTTTTCCAGATTTTCCAAACCAACCGTCTCTTCTTGTCTTTCCCCCCATCAGGCGAGAATCCATCCTCTCTTCGAACTTCGTACTACGAACTCTCAACTACGAACTATATTTACAATTGTCTTTGATATGTCTTGATATGACCCTTGCTCTGAAAATATGTAAACGCCTGGTCCAGATCATTGAAAACACGCGTAGCAGTTTCCGTAATGAATGGGCTTGGCTCAATCTTCGATCGCCATATCACATATGCCTCCTTCGCGCTTTCGTGGGCGTGCTGGAGTTCACGTTCCACACCGCTTGAGAGAATCGGCCGCCCGAAATCATCCGCCGGTATATAACTGATAATCATATCCGACTGCTCGATGAATTTGAAATCCCGCGCATATATCTGTGCATGAATATCACCCGCACAATCCAGTATCTGGGCGATTTCAAACGACACATCCTCCCCCAGTACATTTACGGTCACATATCGGCGGTTTTCCTCCGCCGCCTGGACAGCCCAGTCATGCAATTGCTTGTCTTCAAGATCTCCAGGGTCGAAACATACGAAATGATCCGCTACTATCCGGCGGAATCGGTCGATTTCTTCCTGAATTTTCGTTTGCCCCCGCACATGGCTCATGGGAAAGCTCGCATAGACCTTTTTATAATGAGGCTCGAAAATCAGCCGATACAACGCCTGAACGTTTCGCAGCGACTGACCTCGCGGTACGACATAGAAACATCCATATCCATGCGTAACCGTCGCAAGAACTTCCGTCGCCAGAATTTCCTCCTCCCGCCAGATCAGAAGATCCTTGAGCGAATGATTGATGTCGTGATCCCGCAGCAGACGCAGGTGAATCGCATCCACGTTATCGACCAGCGTGATGAACATGTTCGGCTGGAGCCGTAAAATCAAATCGTGATCGAAAGCCGGGAACAGCCCGTGTCGCCAGCGGAATGTGGCGTGGGTATTTACGATAATGTTCCGCGTCTGCTCCGCAGTAGTCAGAATATCCCTAAAAACCGCCCGGCGAAGCGCGTTAAGACGTGTAATCGGCAGGTCCAGAATGCGACCCGCTGCCACATCCGGCGCTTCCTTATACATCTGATCCCCGACGTTTGCCAGAGTGGCCTTGATGCCGTTCTCTGCCGCCATCGCTATAACCTGATCGAGAAACGGCTGCTTGTCCAGACCTACCTGGCCTGTCACCACTACCCGCATTCCGTCGTGCGTATACAAAGATTGCTGATCAAAAAGTCGTCCTGTGTTCATTGCGTTCTCTTTTTTTAAAAAGGCATTATACTCAAATCCCTTCCGAATGAAAACAGTTTAGGCGGCAGGAGAGAAGTAGGGTGCGTCGCGCCGCACCCTCTTCTCTTTTCTTCGCACTATGAACTATGAACCATATTTATAGTTCACTGTAAAAAAAAGAGGGGCTTCCGTGAATGTGGGGGGATTGTTTCCACGGAAGCCCAAAATCAGGACAATGCTGCAAACTATCTACCTGGCTCGCATCCATTGCATAGCCAAAAGTTTGCACTTGTCCACCGCTCTTCTATCTCCCTCTCAGGCCGGCGTCATAAAACCGATTACCCGCTGAATACGTGATCCTCCAATGCCGCACGCAATTTCAGCAGTGCCTTGTTCTGAATCTGTCGCACCCGTTCCTTGGTGACTCCGATCACCTTGCCCACTTCTTCCAGCGTCATCGGCTTTTCCTGTTCCGTATCCTCGCGAATTGCAAATCGCGCCCGCAATACCTGGCGTTCAATGTCGTTGAGATCCGTCTCCTCGTTTGTGGATGCGGTGGCGAGAATATCCCGCAATCGGTCCATGCAATAAATCTTGGTGTCCTCTCGACGCTGTTCGAGAAAATCGCTTTTTTCCAGTTCAGGGTCGAATTCCACCGGAAATCTGCCGCGATATCTATTCGTCCGCAATGCTACCCGTGCGAAACTCTTCAAAATCGCACGGCATGCGTATGTGCTGAACTTATAGCCACGCGAACAGTCGAATTTGTCCACGCTTCGCAAAAGAGCCATATTCCCTTCGCTGATCAACTCGGTAAAATCCATTCCCACAAGTTTTGTTCGTTTCGCCATGGCCAGAACAAGCGGAATGTTCGCCTGCGTGATCTGGCTTCGAAACAAAAGCTCTTCCTTGCGCCACTTGAGAAGATTATGAGCCATACCCATCGTCAATGGCCGGCCACCACGTGCCTTGATCTCCATGAAAATCCGATATCGTACGTAATTCAGTTTCAGAAACAATCGGGCTTCCTGTTCCATCTTTAAAGGCTTGAACGCCGTCATCGCACGATCGCTTTCCTCAAAAATGTCAATCGGCAAAAGCCTCGCCTCCGACGCCGATAGATCGGTGTCAGGCTCCTCAATACTCTGAATGATCTGGGCTTCCGAATCCTTGTCATGGAACATCGGATTATCCATAAAAATAATCGGGTCGCGAAGCATGCGTTCCAGCGTCTCACGATCCTCCTCACGGAGCTTTTCGAGAACCCGTTTGGCTCCCGACAGAAGACTTTGCCCATCGATTGTTTTGATCCCCGTATATTTCTTTTTGACTACTGCTATCATGATTTGCTTCCTTTTTCACGCGCCCTCTTTTATCCCATTCCCGAATTTCCCGCTGTCAGCTCGCCTCCATTCCCCTAATCCGGTTTTCTTATCTTCTACTATTTAAAACAATTATTAGGTACTAAATATTCCATTATTATGGCAACAACTATAAACATTATAATTAATAATTGTTGATTCATCGCTGATTACAGTTTCAAAGTTAGCAAAACTTGTAAATGGAGCCGACCTTTTTGTGAAGTATCACAGTTCATCTTATTATACGGACCCAGGCAAGAAAGGTTCATCTTTTTCACTTTGGATTGAAAACCGTTCAAATCCGTATCTTTTCTGAACAGATGTTTCAAATTCGCACGTTTGTTTCGCGCATGGAACTAATTCAAAGTGCATGAAATATGATTCGACGCAACTTATTTTCTCATAGATAGTTACGGGATGGCGTGAATCTTGCGCCTTGGCATGATTTTTGCAAAACGTATTTCGGAAGATCAATTATAAACCAACAGGGTAAAGAGAAAAAAAGGAAAAAAAGAATGTTCAGTATGCCCATGTTGCAATTGGAACTCCAGAGCTTTTTCACCAGAAAATATCGCCTGGCGATGCTTGCACTGGCTAGCTACATTTCATTGTGCTGAACCCGTCGGCTCTTCATAACTGAAAGGGATGCAATCTTATGCTTCTTCTTCCGGTTCATCATCGACGGCCTCTTCCACTTCCTCCGTCAAGTCATCATGCGATATGTGCTCCGATAGAAATTGATCGATGATTTCCTGCGCCTTGGTCGCCTCTTCTTCTGGAACGAGAATTTCCAGTTTAGTCATAGGTTCGATGCCGCCCCAGGCAACTTCGGTTGAACGGTTGGCAAGATAAGCGTCAAGTCCGGCAGACTTAAGTTCCTGTACGATCAAGTCCCCCTGCCACTCTGTTTCCGGCAAAAATACCGTTACTACTCTTCTTGCGTCACGTTCGTCGGACATGTTTGATCCTCCAAATCCCAAACCTTGACTTCGTCACGAGATCATTCGTATCGCCGCTTCTTCCCCTCCAGGCCATTACTTATTATAAACGATAATCAGGATATTATTTGTCATTATCGACTATTGGGCGAAAAGAGTCAATTTGCGTTTTTTTCTCTGGACAACATAATCCGCATGTGCAAAAATCGGCACGTTCCACTAAGATTTACCCTGGTTAGGAGGATAAATACCCATGGCAGTCCCACAGGAACGAAGATATTTGAAGACGCACGAATGGTTCAAGCCGCAAGGCGACCTGATCGTGGTCGGAATCACCGAACATGCCGTACATGAACTTACAGACATTACCTTTGTCCAGCTGCCTGCGATCGGCCGAAAGGTCAAGGCCGGCGAAAGCTTCGGTGAAGTCGAATCAGTCAAGGCCACCTCCGAGCTTTACAGCGGAATGGACGGCGAAGTGGTAGAGGTCAACGAACAATTAGCGGGCGATCCGGGCCTGCTGAACCGAGACCCCTTCGAAAGCGCCTGGATCATGAAAATCCGACCGACGAATAAATCACAATATGATTCCCTGCTGACACCGGCCGATTACGAAGCCGGCCTCTAGAAAAATCGTGAAACGATAACAGGATATGCTCATGACATATACGGGGCTCAATGAACAACAGGTCGCCGCGATGCTTGCGGAAATCGGCGTCAAAAGTATAGATGAGCTTTTTGCCGATATCCCCGCTGAAATTCGCCTGAACCGAATGCTGAATCTGCCGAAGGCGATGGACGATATCTCACTCCAGGATCACCTCAGGTCGCTGGCGCGCAAAAATCACGCAACCGACGAGTTGGTTTCTTTCCTCGGAGCAGGCTGCTACGATCACTACATTCCACCAGTGGTCGATGCCTTGTCCTCTCGCAGCGAATTTGTTACCGCCTATACGCCTTATCAGGCTGAAACGTCCCAGGGCGTGTTGCAAACCTTCTACGAATATCAGTCGATGATCTGCCGCATCACAGGAATGGACGTCTCCAACGCCTCCATGTACGAGGCGGGCTCTGCCGTTGCCGAGGCGGTGCTGATGGCACGCGATATCACCTCACGACCAAAAGTGCTGGTGGCGGATAACGTCCATCCGGAATACGTTCAGGTCTTACGCACCTATATCGCTGCGCTTCCAATGACAATCGAAATGATCCCCACTCCACGCGGAACGATCGATCCGAAAGACCTCGCCGGACAACTCGACGAACAAACTGCAGCGGTCGTAGTTCAGCAGCCTGACTTTTTCGGCCTGATCAATCCCCTCGATCAAATCAGCCAGGCCGTCCGAAAAGTTCAAGCCCTGCTCATCGCGGTAGTGAACCCCATCAGCCTCGGCCTGCTGGCCCCGCCGCAAAAATTCGACGTCGATATCGTCGTCGGCGAAGGTCAGCCGCTCGGCATTCGTCAGAATTTCGGTGGACCCTATCTGGGCTTCATGGCCGCAAAGGAAAAATACCTCCGCCGTCTCCCAGGACGGCTCATCGGAGCCACCGTGGACTCAGAAGGGCGTCGAGCCTATTGTCTTACACTCCAGACACGTGAACAGCACATCCGGCGGGAACGGGCCACGAGCAATATATGCAGCAACGAAGGACTCCTCGCCATCCGAGCCGCAATTTATCTCGCTGCGATGGGGCGGGAAGGATTTACAAAAACCGCGAATCTCTGCTTCCAGAAAGCCCATTATGCAGCCGGGCGAATCGCCCACTTAAAAGGATACGAACTGGCCTTCTCAGCCCCATTTTTCAACGAATTTACCGTCCGGTGCAAACGGGCGCCGGTTTCTACGGTCATTCGTGTTGCAAGAGAAAACGGCATTCTTGCGGGAATCGACCTTGGACGCTGGTATACGCCACTCAAAGATTGCCTGCTCGTGGCGGTGACGGAAAAACGGACGAAAGAACAAATCGATCGATTGGTTAATGTATTGGACCAGATAGCATGAAGGAAACAGACAAAATCAATTTGGTGTTCGAGGAGTCCGTCAGGGGCCTGTCGGCGGTGAATCTGCCGGACATCGATGTGCCGGAAACGCCTGCGAATGTGGCTATACCGGCGGAACTGCTCGCCGAAAACCCTCCTGAACTGCCGGAACTCTCCGAGCGGGAAGTGACTCGCCATTACACGCGATTGTCCCGCCGGATGATGAGCGTGGACGCGAATTTCTATCCACTCGGCTCGTGTACGATGAAATACAATCCGAAGGTCAACGAATGGGCCGCAGCTCTGGAAGGCTTTACCGAGGCGCATCCCTGTCAGAGCGAAGACGACTCGCAGGGTTCGCTGGAACTGATGTACAATCTCCGAAAGTACCTGGAGGAAATTTCGGGCCTCGCGGAAGTGTCGCTCCAGCCGGCAGCCGGCGCGCACGGCGAAATGACGTCGATCATGGTGGTCAAGGCCTATTACCTCGATCGCAAGGAAGACCGCGATCGCGTACTGATTCCAGATACCGCTCACGGCACAAATCCTGCGAGCTGTGCCTTGTGCGGAAAGCACGTGACCGTCGTGAAAAGCACCTCCGATGGACTGGTCGATCTGAATGACCTGGCGGAAAAAGTGGATGAACACACAGCCGCCATGATGATCACCAATCCAAACACGCTGGGACTGTTCGACAAAAATATCGCCCAGATCGCCAAAATCCTCCACGACCACGGCGCCCAGCTCTATCTGGACGGAGCGAATATGAATGCCATCGCCGGACAAACTCGTCCCGGCGATTTCGGTGCAGATATCATGCACTTCAATTTACACAAAACGTTCTCCACTCCGCACGGCTGCGGCGGACCAGGCGCAGGACCGATCGCAGTGGCAGAACATCTCAGGCCGTTTCTGCCGATCCCACAGGTCGATTGCAAAAATGGCAGGTATGTACTGGATGCCAGCAGGCCAAAATCGATTGGAAAAGTTCGAACCTTCTTCGGCCAGTTCGGCGTATTGGTTCGAGCTTACGCATATCTACGCACACTGGGACCAGATGGAATAAAAAACATGTCGAGCATAGCCGTGCTTGCGGCAAACTATCTTGCTAAAAAACTTCAGACCCACTACGAGCTGCCCTATGCCTTGCCATGCAAACATGAATTTGTCATCAGTGCGGATCGCCAGAAGAGCCGCGGCGTGCGTGCCCTGGATATCGCAAAACGATTGATCGACTACGGCATTCATCCCCCGACAATGTATTTCCCTATGATCGTTTCGGAATGCATCATGGTCGAGCCGACCGAAACGGAAACTCTCGCAACGCTGGATACCTTCGTCAAGGCGATGCTGAAAATCGCCAACGAAGTGATTTCCGAGCCCGACCTTCTGCACAACGCACCTTGGACCACGCCGGTTCGCCGTGTGGACGAGGTCAAAGCCGCACGTGAGCCGGACCTCAAATGGAAAAAGGGATTCGAATAAATGTTGATTTTTTTGACAAATGTAGGCCGGCCTGTGCCCGCCGCTCCGCTATTACTTAATCGCTCTGCCGTTTCACAGATATATGTATTTTAAAACAAATCGTTTTTTAGGAGATATCAAAATGAAAAAAATTTGCCTGGGTCTTGGATGTTTTGCCGGCCTTCTCGCCGTCGGTGGCTGCAATGTTGTGGGTGTTTTTACCGCACTGAACGCCATTACAGGCACGATCATTAACGGTTCAATCATCGCCGGTGGTATTGGCGTTCTGACCAATCTTCCCGCAATCTCGCGGTTTATACAGGGTCTCTTTGGCGGCGGACAGTACCTTTTGCCGTCGTCCGGCCCTGCGTTCGACGTTC
>CAYMXC010000051.1:0-11410 GCA_964394135.1 uncultured Phycisphaerae bacterium | reverse complement strand
GGATCGAAAAATAAATAAAGGAAAAGATTTTGCGGCGTCTTTCTTTTACAATGATTGAACTGCTGGTCGTAATCGCCATTATTTCGATTTTACTGGCGATTCTTATTCCGGGTACAATGTCGGCCAGAGAGCGCGCCCGTGTCGTCAAGGCCTGCACAGAGTTGCGACAGATAGCAATCGCCCTGGAGGGATACACTTTTGAAAATTCCGGCAAAGTTCCTCCGGGGCGAACTTATTGCGAATCTGAAAAACAAAATCATTGGTGCGATTTGCCCAGTGAGCTGGTTGCATCTCGCTGGTTGCCTGCCGGCCGACGTGGAAGTTTTCTGTCCAGCACGATCGAGGATGAATTTAATAGGGGACACACTTATAAATATATGTCCCCGGGATGGGGCTTCCACAACAACGGCGTGGTTCCTAAAAGTATTTGGGTTCCAGACGATTTTCCGAAGGACAATCCTTTATCGCCGGCCTACAAACTGAAGGGCAAAACTTACGATAACGTCACTGTTCCTGTGAATTCCGATGGACAGGTGATCCCATGTCCCGTTGCATGGGTCGTTTGGAGTCTGGGGCCGCACTACGACGAGAATCAGGGTTCCCCCGAACTTGCTCCCGTAGCCCGACGCGCCTGGTATCGGGGGTGGGGCACCCGCGGTGTCATTCCGATCATTCGAATGAAAGAAGGAGAACAAATTGCCTGGCCGTAGAATGAATCTGTTCATATTCGCAGCAGTCGTTTCTTTGATATTAACGTCGATTGGATGTAACTCCAAACCTTCGAACCCCGACAGACCTTCCGTTGTGACCGCTTCCAGCTATCTGCAATGTGCAGTTCGTGAAATCCGTGGAGAAAACGAAACCGTCGCTACGCTTGATTTATCTTCGGCTGGAATGTGCCCCGGTCACTTCGATCTTCGACCAAGTCAAATCGAACGACTTCAGCAGTGTAAAATGCTGGTTCGTTTCGATTTTCAAACTTCCCTTGATTCAAAAATTTTGCCGGTCAGTAAACCCGATCTCAAAATCGCAGCGATCAAAATTGACGGTGGTCTGTGCGAACCCGAAAGTTATTTGTCTGCCTGTCGCCAAATCTGCCGGGAACTGAGCTGTGCCGGTATCATCGATTCCACAATAGCCGAAAACAGGTTATCCGCCATAGAAAAACGAATGAAAGAAATTTCCGGCTGGGCACAACAACAAATGAAACAAGCAGATTTGATCGGACGCCCGGTTTTAGCCAACAGCCATCAGGCGAAATTTTGCCGCCGGCTGGGATTAATGGTCGTATCGACTTTTTCCAGTGCGGATACAGCAGGAATTCGTGAAATCGATTCGATTCTCTCGGCTGGGAAAAAGGCAAATGTCAAACTCATCGTAGCCAACGCACCACAGGGCCGACAGATGGCCGATGCTCTCGCTAAATCCCTTGGAGCGAAAGTTGCCATGTTGAATAACTTCCCCGAACCAGCCCAAGGTCAAAACAGCTTCGACGCTTTGTTCATCGACAATATTCGCGTTCTCGTTCGGGAGTCGCGATAATGGATGCGCCGGTTATATATGTCGAAAACCTTATTATCACCTCTCGTGAAAAAGTCATCCTCGATTTGGAAGCTCTGGCAGTTCGGCGAGGTGAAATCCTGACGGTCATCGGGCCGAACGGAGCAGGCAAATCAACTTTTCTTCGGGCATGTCTTGGATTGATCCCTTTCAGCCGGGGTCAAATTCGAGTACTGGACCAATCAGTAGGTAGGCTGAATCGATATGCAATGAATCGAATTCGGCGTAGAATCGGTTATGTTCCACAGGAACTTGCCTCGCGAAGCGAAATGCCGATCACAGTCCGTGAAGTGGTCGCAATTGGACGAACGGGGCTTGCCGGTCTGTTCCGACCGTTGAAACGCAAGGATTGGCATCAAATTGAAACATGGATCGATCGTCTGGGCCTATCGAATCTGTCGGACCGTGCCTAGGGTGAATTGTCCGGCGGTGAGCAGCAAAGATCCCTCCTGCCAAGGGCGATGGTACAGGAACCTGAAATCCTGATGCTCGACGAACCCACAGCTCATCTGGATCTCAGCAACAGAGAGCAAATGGTTAAAATCCTCGAAAATCTCTATAGTCAAACCAACATTACGATCCTGCTGATCTGCCACGAACTCGAAGTAATTCCCCCTTGCTGTCGCCGACTTGCAATCTTGGATCATGGCCGTCTTGTCGATGCCGGTCCGCTGGAATCGGTTTTGACGACAGAACGCATCAGGCATCTATATGGGCAGGGATTGACGGTCCTGCACCGGGCCGGGCGACATATCGTAATACCGGATTCGCCGTCGAAAAGCCGAAGCGATACATACTAAAAAATGATGGAGCAAACGTGATGAATTGGAGCTATTGGATGCCTGTCATGCTGGGGGGGCTCGTTACCGGCGGTTCAACAGGTTTATTGGGTGTATACATTGTCGGAATGCGAATTCCTTTTCTCGGCATCAGTGTCGCGCATTCAGCCCTGGCGGGTGCTGTGCTGGGTGCGCTGCTTGGACTGACCGGGCCGATGCTTCTGCTGCCGGCCTTGGGCGGCGCCGTACTTTCCGCCCTTTTGCTTGGGATTCTGGACCCCGAAAAAATGTCGGCAGATACCAATGTCATCCTTGGTGTACTTTTTTCCCTCACAATGGGTTTGGCCTTTCTTGGTATCGGGCTGTTCAGTGTCCTGGGCAAAAGCGACAATGACGTTCGAAATCTCCTCTGGGGAAGTCTTCTATTTTGTCGATGGAATGACTTATTTCTCATGCTTGTAGCAGCCGGGACGGCGATTGCGTTTGTCCTGCTGTTTTATAAGGAGATGCGATCACTGATGTTTTCCCGTCTCATCGCTCGGTCAGCGGGAATTCCCGTTACTCTGGTGTGGACGATCTTTCTGATCCTGACAAGCGTAGTCCTGACCGTAAATTTTCAGACTGTCGGCGGCTTGATGATCTACAGCCTCATGACCAACCCCGCTGTCGCCGCATTTCAACTGGTAAAGGGATATGGCCGAATCATTCTGCTATCCATTCTTCTGGGCGGCGCGAGTGGATTGGGAGGATTTTTACTGGCTGCTCTGACCGATTTGCCCACCGGCGCAATGATCGTCATCCTTTCCTCCGTTTTCGTTGTCCTGGCGAGAATCCTGGCCCTATGTCGCCGATGAATACGCAGCCGAAACAATGCCTAAAAAAATTTTGTCTTCTTTCATTTCTTAAATTTGAGATAATAGTATCCTGAATTTTGTTCGTAGGCACTTGTTCGATCAAAGGCAAACCGAATGGATTGCCGGGAGGAACCGTTTATGCAATGCCGGCTGCGCTTGTGGTGGAACCTTGGGTTGGTCGCAATTTGCTGTTCATTTCTATCGGCGGCGGGTTGCTGCACCGACCTGTATTATGAAATACTTTCCGACAACCCAACCGTGCAATTGCCGAAAGACGAAGATCCGCACTGTTCAGGCGGCGAATGGTGGTATTACACGGGCGAATTAAAAACTTCGGATGGCGCAGGTTTTGGAATCGAAGCGGTAATCTTTCACGTTCCCGGCTGGCGGTTTCACGTTCCGATTAACGGCTGGGCTGCCCATTACGCCATACTCGACAGAACTACAGGGAAGTTCATCTACGATCAGGGACTGTGGATCGGCCATTCAAGCGGAAAATCATCAGGGGAAGGCTTTCACGTCACTACGCCTTTGATTGAAATGGAAATTGCAAACGGCCGGGATCATCTCCAAGCCAATCTAAGCGATGGTTCGTATGCGCTGGACTTGTCGCTGACCGACTCATTCGGTCCGGTGTTTCACAACGGCACAGGGTATGTAGCTTATGGATCGGATTTGCATTCGTTTTATTATTCTCGACCCAAAATGACCGCATCAGGCACGCTTGAGATCGACGGACAACAATATCCTGTAACCGGAGAGTTATGGTTTGATCGGCAATGGGGCCGAGATCTTATGGATCCAACGCAAAAATGGGACTGGTTCAGCCTGCGACTGGACGACGGTAGCAGCATTATGTTCTTTGTGTTTCGTGAAGATACCACAATCGCCTACGGCACCTACATCCCTCCATCAGGTGAACCTGTAGCACTCGAAAACACCGAATTTTCCATTACGCCGACTATCAAATGGGTCAGCCCACACACAGGCATCGAATATCCCGTCGGCTGGACGATTGAAATTGTCCCTCAAAACTTGGCATTAACCGTACGTGCCGTGGCAGATGATCAGGAAGTCGATGCCGAAACAACCACGTTTAACATCTACTGGGAAGGCTTGTGTGATGTTGAAGGAACTCGCGGCGATCAGCCGATCGGCGGCATCGCCTATGTGGAAATGACCAATTATCCCGTCCTGGAAGAAACGACCGACTGATACTGATATCCAAAACCTGCCTTGCATTCAATTTAAATGGAATTATACTCCGGAACATTATTTCTGATTTCTGGCTGTGTTCATCGATGCTCCAAAGTCAAATTCGGATTTGAATTTTTCAAGGAGATAAGACGATGATCAGGGTGGGTCTGGAAGATATTGGGTTTATGGGATTTTCCCATTACGAGGCGCATATGAAAATCCCGAAGGTGAAGCTGGCTGCGATTGCCGATTATAACACACAAAAACTTGCGGTCGACTGGGGCAGTATTGGCGGTAATTTGGGTGTAGGCCCCGACGATAATCGTGATCTGAACGGGATCAAGACCTATGAGAAAGATATGGACATGATCAATGATACCGATGTCGATATGATTGATATCTGCATGCTGATTGATTTAAAAGAAGCAACTGCGATCGCGAATTTTCACCCCTCTGTTACAAAGTTCATGATTCATTGCTGGGCTGGCTGACCAAAAGTGTAAATCCTTTCTTTGTGCGCGATTTGCCGATAAATCATTCGGGTTTATTTCTCGAACAACAAGCCCGAGAAGATTAGAGGCGTCAGGATAGAAAAGGGGGTACCTTTTTACGACCAAACTGAGCCAAAAATGCCTTTGTGTGCAAATTTTGACTCGCAATATAACTCTTTATTTTAAAGAGGATTGAAGTGGTAGTTGCGTGGCAGGTGAAAAATACTCATTTTCATGAATGATAATGAGCCAAAAATTGCACAGCGTCCGGATGGATTTATGGTGACGTGATTCTTTAGGTGCTATATAAGTGCATTGTTTGCAGAATGTTACAGGCTATCGGTGGAATATAAAGGAAAGCAGGGATTTGGCATCGAATTTGTTATAAAAGTAAAGAGCATAGGAGGCGAAGAAGCCGATGAAACGACCTGGAGCTATGAAATCAAAAGCACAGGTTGCGTTTAAGCTCGAGGATACGCTTTGTCCCGACCAGGAGTTGATATTTTCTCACCTTGGCGGCGAAGTGGAGGTGGTTGGGAGCGTGGTGTTCCTGAGCGATAGCGCAACCCAGGAATCTGAGTTCGCGATCGTTGAGGTACCCGGAATCGCAGTCCCATTGATCGTACCTCGGGAAAAGCTGAGGATGATCACGATGGGCGAAAGGGGCGAGAAGCGGAAAGAAGTAGCTGAATCGCTGGAAGACTGCTGCTAGCTACAGCGATGGGGAGAATAGGCATGTGAGCTCGAAATCCCCTGCCGGAAACGGTATTAGTTGGAGGTAACTCTCGCCTTTCCAGGCTTAAGTTGTTGATAAAACAACTTGAGCCTGACTGAAAGCAGCCTCAGTCGTCGGCTAATCCGGCGCGATTGAGAAGTGATAAATTGGCAAAAGTTCATAGCGGTAATAAAGGAGAACAGGCAATTATAAGGAGGTTTGTTGCCTGGATGTACGAGACTCTCTCTCTCCCTCCCAGGCTTGGGCTGTTGTTCAAGCAGCTTAAGCCTGACTAAAAGTAATCCCGGAAACGGGACGCGATAGATGGTGTTGTTGAAAGTGGCATAATACAGGTTGTAAAGTTCGAGTAGCTTTCCGGAGAGGAAAACAGCCTGTTGATGAAACTCTCTCTCTCCCTCCCAGGCTTGGGCTGTTGTTCAAGCAGCTTAAGCCTGACTTGAATGTAGCCTTGCCGTCCAATAGAATATGGGCGGTGGGAAACGATAAATATAGGAGTAATTATGTGAATGCCAAGCGAGTAAATCGCTTGGTATTTTTTTACCCACATCCACAATAATTTATTGATTTATTATCATATTAAAAGTTGGGGAGAATCACAGGGCTTGGACTCCTCGAATAATCACTTGGACGTTGCCATTGAGTATCTGCTCCTTTTGCCACCAGCTGTCCCAGCTAGCTTGATCCGTAAGTCGCTTGAGCACAATTCGGTTCGGAATCTCCACGCACAGCAGCGATCTTAAAGAAGTGGACGGATTGTATTTATATTTAAAGGTCTTTGTTGATAAAAAATGCAAAACGCATTTTGTATCTGTTATTAAGGACACAAATGGAATTCAAACGAAAGTGTAAAATCATCATAAACGGATTGTTCAACTTGCCAGAAAAAAAGCCATCGGCACGGATCGAATTCCGGGAGGCAAATTCGATCAATTGGCTTTGGTGTCTGATTCGACAAAAATAATTGCACCAATTACACAAATAGACCTGTTGAGCCATCACAGGGATAAAACTATGCGTTAGTTTTTTTAATATGTGATGATTGGCGTTTTTCGGTGTTTTATTGTTCCGAGTGCAGATGATTCCAGAAATCGTCATTCATTTGCGGGCATTGCTGCTGGAGGAAGGCTTTCAGATATGCGACCTTGTTGGCCAAGATAGTATCGGTTTTCATCCATTCCTTTAATTTTTCATATTCGGCAGGAACGAACAAGGCGGCGAAAATTTCGGCGTTGTCTTCTTCAAGAGCGGCGGTGGAATACTCGTTAATGAAGCCCCTTTGAGGATGAGTAAGGTAATAAGCGCCTGCATTTTTCTGGTCAGCGGCCCCGCCGTTGCCGTATTTAAATTCCGGGTCATTGAATGTTGCCCAGGTGGGATCTTTCCAATAGAGGCATTGCCGTTCAGTCCGCAACGGCAACATCATGCCCGACGTGACACTTACCGTTTCTGGGGCTACGCAGGTGCAGGGAGTGGCTGTTGACCTTAACGGCACAGGCTATTTGACGGACATCGCCGAGAACGCGGTTTACAGTTACAACCAGATGGCTAACCGCAATGGAATGATAGTGCCCGACCGGATAATTACGGGAGCGAATACACAACTGTCGGCTCCACATGGGTTGATTTTACTGCAAAAATAACAGCACGAAAGAAGAACAGGGTTTGAAGATGATGGCGAGACCGGTTTTCGTGAAAAAGATCGGTCTCGCTTTTTTACCGGTTTGTGGTTGCATGGGGATTATGGGTATATATGGGAACTATTTACGGCCAAGTTTTTCGGATCGATCAAGATTGGATACTCACCAGTACAGGGGCGAAGAGTTGCACGGCAGTTGCGAGCGGTTATAATACGGCCTAAGGAATAATGGCAGGGTCATCTATGACAGCGGAAAACAAGAGATTGCTTCGGCACCAAAGCAGGTGTTTTTTTTCATTTTTTTTAAGTATGATGCTTATGGCGTGCGGTTGCGAGGGATATCGCCAATGGCGTGATCGCAAGGCCCGAGAGTACACAACCAGTCAGCCTGTGAAAGGGGAGGGGAAATATCAGGTTAAGACGAATTCGCCTCGGGAAGAGGATTCGACGGAAGAAGTCGTTAATCCCGAAGTCCGGGCACTTGCATCGCGTCCGGCTGGATCGGTCGGTCCGGCGATCATGATGGTCAACCGGGACTATCTTACGGCAGATGAAGTTTTACGTCGAGCTAATCCGGAGTTGAAGGAATTGGCTCAGACTTTCAGCCGGGCGGAATTTCAGAATCGGGCAGAAGATCTTTTAGGCAACACGATTTTGGATATGATCAAAGAGCAGATGCTATATCAGGAGGTAGGTGCACGGATCAGCGAGGACCAGGAACCGGCGGTGACGAAGGCGGTGGACAAGGAAGTGAATGCACTGGCCAATCAGCAGGCGGGTGGTTCGATGGTCCGATTGGAAAAGCTTCTGAAGGAACAGGGTTCGACTATGGAGGATTTGCGCAAGCAGCTTCGGAAGCAGATCGTGACGCAGCAATATTTGCGGGAGAAGATGCATCCGAAGATCATCGTGACACGTGAGGAGATGTGGGAATATTATCAGAATCATCTGGCGGATTTTACAGAACCTGCAAGCGTTTATTTATTTTTGATCGAGCTCAATTCGGAGAAGTATTTACCGAATGGAGGTGGATGGTTGCAGGCGACGGAAAGTGCGCGGCGTATCGCGGCCGAGAAAGTTCGATATCAGATTCGAATGATTCAGAATGAAATTCTGGCCGGCGAGGATTTTTCAAACATTGCAAAGAAATATTCGACTGGAGCCGCGGGTCGGGTGGGTGGCGATATTGGATGGGTATCGCGCGGAAGTTACCGGCTTAAGCGATTGGAAGATGAAGCGTTCAAGTTAAAGGCTGGCCAGGTGAGTGATCCGATTCAGATCGATGCACGGACATACATTCTGAAGGTGACGGAGTCGAAGCCCGAACGAAAGTATTCATTTTCGCAGGCTCAGGAGCGTGTGAAGGAAAAGCTGGAACAGGAAATCTATCGCAAGCTGGTGACGGAACATCTGGTTGAGCTGTGGAAGAAATCCCAGATCAGTCCGATCGAGCCTTTTTTACAGGCGACGCTGTTTCGCATGCCGAGCTACGAGTCGCTGAAGAAACGATAGAGGGTCAGCGGCTTCGCGGATGGAGTTTCACAATCGATTTTATCCGATGATTTCCGGTAATATACAGGCGTTATTTTCCTTTCGAAGCGTTCGGCGGGTGATATCCTTTCTCGATAACGAGGCGACGATTCCCCAAGCCCGGCCGAAGTTGGCGGAGAAGGCGACAATGAGTTCATGCTCGCCGGCGGAGGCATCAAAATGAATTCTGGCCTGTTCGGGTATGACGGGATTAGTGCCGTTCGGATCGTAAAAAACTTCTTTGCGGTCGATCCACATTTTTACAGGCCCATCGTATCCTAAGCCGATCTGCAGGGGCATGGGTGTTGCGCAGCGGAAACGACTTGCGAAGAAGACCAGGGCGTCGTCGGTCTTGTGCTGCAATTCTTCGTGAAGATTTGCAAAGGAGTCTATAAATTGTCTGGAAGTGAAAGCCATGTTCGGATCGGTGTGATCGGGGCAGGTAACGTTTTGGAGTTTTCCGGCCCCGGGAAGAATTTTGCTGATTCGCCAGTCGCAAATTGGAACGGCATGTGAGTCGCTTACAGCGATTGGTCCGAAGACCGGCAGCGATCGATCAGCCGAATCGGTGATATTGCAGTATGGCGAGCAGCCCAGACCGTAATGGACGTATAAGTCGGCGATCCAGCAGTTAGCAGTCCTGAGAATCGCTTTGTTATCCTTTAGATCGATGCGGTAGATCAGATCCAGCACGCGGCCTTTTCGATCGCACAAAGTAAAGCCATACGGTCGCCCCGAGGCCTGGAGTTTGCCTTCGACATTTTTGAAAGTAATTTCGATATCGAGGGTGCTTAAATTTTTGGTGAAATGTTTTTTGATGGCCTTGATTTCCATGGGTGGTTTTTGGGCTTTTTTACCTTTTTGCAGGGTCCAGAGTGCCTGTGCGAGTCGTCGTCCAAGGCGTTGCTGGTCGGAGCCGCTGATGTGTATGCAGTCGTCGAGTTCCAGATCGATAGCAGGAACCGTAATGAGGTTTTTAATGATTTTCGGAAGGAGTCGCTGCTGATCCTGGATGGAGTTCCAGTATTTTTCCTGGCCTGTGATCGTGGAATGGTAACAGGCGATCTGGACCAAGCCGAATGGGAGCTGCGGATTGCCCAAATCCTTGCGGAAGGCGGCTACGAGAGTTTTCATCCTATCGGTATACAGTGGGGCATCGTTTTCATTGGCGTCGGAGCAACCTTGATACCAGACAATGCCGGCAACGCGGGAGCCGTTTTTATGGAAACGGCGAAGGGTGGCGCCATAGAGGCTTTTTCCATCGAGTTGTTTTTGTTCCGGGTTCCAATCGGTCATGGTAGTTCCGCCGTGGGCACAGGCGATAAGCCCCTGCGGTACGCCGGAAAGGTTGAACATGGTTTGTCCGAAAGCGACGCCCGGTCCGACGCCGACGGCTTTGTTTCGTACACAGGGAGTGCCGCCGTTGAGATCGGTATGCACGGGATCGACGGCGGAAGCGAGATTATGGATGGGGTCTTTAGCGACAGCCCAGCGGTCATTCATGTAAAATGCGCGAACCATGGGGTGTGGCGCAGCTGCTTTTTTCAGCAGGCCGATACCTTCCATGTTGGACTGACCGGCGAGAATCCAGACATCGCCGACCAGAATATCGTGTGCGACGAATCGTTCGCCGGAGTCGAGGGTGAGTGTGAGTTCATAAGGCCCACCGATTGGGATGCCGGCCAGTTTGATTTGAAATGTGCCGGCGTTTATGCGGCCCAGAACCTTGTTTTTGAAGCCTGGAATGGATTTTCCGTTTCGAGTAACGCTGATTTGCAATATGCCGCTTGTATTGCAGGAACCGGAAACGAGGGTTTCAGAGACATTATTACGATTTCGCTGAAGGACCTGATGATCAGCAAGGCCGGCGACGATTTGCATTTTTTCTCTCCATCAACCTAAAAATTCAATAACCAGAAAAATACCTTATCCAAATACGTTATTCACGTCAAGGCAGGTGTGTTAAGGGCAAAAAAAAGACCTGGCGAAAAGCCAGGTCTATACGATAGACGACGATTAAAATAGTGAGGTTTACAGATCGTGCGGCTTGAGAGTGCTTCGCTTGTTGGATTTGCAGCGTTCCATCGCCATATCCAACAGGCAGTAGATTTTGTCAGACAGGGCGACAACGGCGTCGGTAGACGTCATCATTTTTTTGGATCTGACATAATTTTTCACCTTGCTGGCCACAATCAACGATTCTTTTGCAGATTTCTTTTTCGCCATTTTGAAACCTCCATGTAAAGGAAAAAACATAAGAACATGAAAAGAACGTATTTTACGCATAGATTTTAAGGTGTTATCCACAAAGAATCAACAGAAAATCCACAAAAACCGCCTAGTTTTACACATTTTGAGCAAGAATAGAGTTTTAAAATAGTCTAAATGGCGGAAATTACCCATTCCGGAGTGGTTAAAATGTAAAAGTTCATGGTTCTTAATGCAGAGTTCATGATTTCTGGATGCTGGGTAGGAGAAAAAATCGCTGGCATAGTTCGGCTGGAGTTGTAGAAACCTTCCCAAAGCCTCGTTGGTGTTTGGTGCCTAGGAGTTTTGGGGGATGGCGTGATGCGGTAATCCCTCATAAGCTGTGAAAAAATCAAGCCGGGCGAGGGATGGGCCATATC
>CAYMXC010000050.1:0-11426 GCA_964394135.1 uncultured Phycisphaerae bacterium | reverse complement strand
CGCTCCGATGGTGCTAGACTTCGAAGGTAATTCGAAAAACGCGCCAGACGCATCAGAGTTTCCTGGCCGCGGGGGCTGTGGTCGAGAGAGAGAAATTGCATGCCGTAGCGATACTGATTGGTAAAGGCAACTGCCTGAATCCGTCTGGCCTGGGCCTGAACGAGGACCGGTGCTTCGGGTTTCGGCAGTTCGATTTCCAGAAGATAGCTTTTGTCGAGTCCGAGTATATCCGGGGAATTTAATTCCACCTGTGTTCCGCCCGCACTTATGTCGATCAGCTTGCCTGTGTCAAGCGGTGATTCGGATGGAACCGAATCGATGGCGGCCACCGAGGGCCAGATTCGAACGGACAGAGGCATTTCCGGTGGAACAGCAGCCCGGAAAAAAATACGCCGTTGAACCTGCTGGATTCCTTCCGGCCAGGACAGGACATAGGCGGCTTCGATACCATTGTTTGTTTGAATCTGGCTACAGTCGATGATTGCCGATACGAACAGGTATTTTCGGTTACCTTTGCGGAAACTGCATGGCAGAAGCTGACCTGCCAGCATCTTTTCGGTCCATGGTGACGGAAATTTTCGAACTGTGATTGTTTTGAGCATATCTCCCGCGAGAAATTCCGATGGCATCTCCGTCCACTCTCTTGCCAGTCGCAACGTGATGCGGAGGTGAGCTTTTTCCTCGATCGCCGAGAGGAGAATATCATTACTTTGTTCCCACGGTAAGTTAATAGCGTACATGGTTATAACCCCTTTTTTGTGACAATATCCTGCGTCAGGGCTGTTCGAAGCCGAGTTTGAAATTCCCCATTCTCTTCCGCAGTGAGAAACTGCAATCCGAGAATCAATTCTGATTGTTCGTGCCGCAATTCCTTGTAACAGATCTGAGCTGAGGTGAAATATTCCGCTTCGCGCACATTCAAACTGAATCTGACATAAACGGTATCTCCGATGAATAGATGGTTGTCCAGCTTTTCCGGCACTCGAATCGACATGCCATGGAGACTGAGATCTTTGATCTGGCCCAAAGCCGGCGTGTTGACCATCGTTTCGCCATCTGAGTCCTGTTTCTGCCAACTGAGATAGACGGCAATGGACTGGCCCGGAATATGGCGGCAATAGCATCTTCGCTGCATGACCTGGAGATTCTTGGGCCGGGAGAAAACCAGAAACAGGCTTTCGTCGCGAACCTGAACTTCCAGCAGATCGCAGACCGTCAGATATCGCGTGTCGGATGTACTGATAATCAGTTGATAGTATTGACCCATCAAAGGCGAGAAAGTGTCCTGGCAGGGAACGTTTAACTGGATGGTTATCATCTCGGCAGTCCCGGAAATCATGTAGCCGCTGAAAGCGCGCGGCTGCGATTGTTCGATGGTTTCCGCCCATACGTTAGCATGTTGTCGAATGGCTTGTTCGATAATCCTTGAGGATTGCCGTGGCCCCAAATCGTAGGCATATCCTGCCATAAACGTTATCCCTTTCGTCATTTTTTACATCTTTCAAATTGTGAAAGACTTACCTGATATAAATTCGGTCAAAAAACCGACAAGCTTAACCTTCAAATTGAAGTGAAACGATATTATTAACAGGAGTATTAAAACGTTCTTGCCAAGAGTCAGAAAAGGGGGTACATTATGACGCGGTTTATCGTAAATCCAATTACGCTGTTACGGAGGAAATAAATCATGATCTATAAAGCTGTTAATTATTGGACCTTCGGCCCTGCTGCGCTGGAAGGTAGATATGATGTAGTCCGGGCGATACAGGAGGCGAAGGACGCCGGCTTTCAGGCCATCGAGCTGTGCCTGGCTCCGACGGGCGAGTTCACGTTTAATGCCAGGGAAAAACAATGCCGGAAATATGTCGAAGAGGCCCAAAAAATCGGCATCAAGATATGCAGTGTCGCGACCGGCGTGTATTGGGGGGTTTCTCCGACCGATCCGAAATCGGCCGTTCGAAAAAAAGCCCTGAAATTGACCCAGCAGGCACTCCAGATCACCCGCTGGCTCGGAGCCGACGCTTTTCTGTATGTGCCCGGCGCAGTCAAGCCGGAATTTGTCCCCGACGCCGTGCCCGTCCCTTATGGCGAGGTATATGAAAATGCCCTGGCCCAAGCCAAGGCCGCCGTCAAAACGGCCGATAAACTCAAAGTCTTCCTTTCCATCGAGAATGTCTGGAACATGTTCCTCTATTCCCCGGTGGAAATGCGGGACTTCATCAAAAAGGTCGGCGGAAAGTACATCGGCAGCTATTTCGATCCCGCCAATGTCGTCAAAAATGGCTTCGCGGAGCACTGGGTTCCGGTGCTCGGCAAGATGATCAAAAGAGTTCACTGCAAGGATTACAAGCGAGTGCCAGGTGGATTCCCCGAAGGCTTTGAAGTGCCCATCGGCGAAGGCGAAACCAACTGGCCTGTCATTTTGAAACAACTTCAGCAGGTTGGCTACAACGGACCGATCACGGCTGAAATCATCAGCTTTACAGAAGACCCGGATCGTGTCAAACGCGTCAGCGGCGAAATGGACAAAATCCTCGCCACGATCAAACAAAAATAAAAAATGCTATTCAGAAGCGATCCGTTTCACAAAATACCGGATCGCTTTATTTTTTTGCACAGCAG
This sequence comes from uncultured Phycisphaerae bacterium, assembly GCA_964394135.1. Classification (GTDB taxonomy): domain Bacteria; phylum Planctomycetota; class Phycisphaerae; order JAAYCJ01; family JAAYCJ01; genus CAYMXC01. The sequence goes on along the minus strand of CAYMXC010000050.1, from coordinate 8,804 downwards.
GCACATTGGAAAAGCAGGTTTTGGATCAAATTTTGAACGTCGAGCCGTTCCTTCTGAAAAAGAGAGCACACTGTTGCGGTTTGGAGTCCATTAAGGTATACTGGTTTTACTGATGAATTTCGGGCTTCGATTTGAAGGAGATTGGATGCGTGTCGTTGAAACCAACCTGAAGGCAGGGAACGTCTGTGTCTGAAGCGCGGCTTGGTATCTGAACCAGATACGCACGATTTGCTGTTACGTTTTTCTCGCTCGGCTACGCTGAAACGTTAGCTGTATTTTTACGGTTCCCGCCTTTTTCTTTCCTTATTCATTTCAATTTTGGGCGTTAAGAACTTTGCGCCCATGGTTTTTTATTTTGAAAGGATTTTTATTATGTTCACGAAAAATGAATTGTCAATGGAACGTGTGTGTGGGGTCGGTGTTTCAGAACAATATCGTCCGCAAAAACATTTGAACAAATTCTGTCTGCCGATTTCAGACAAAGGAGTTTCCATTGAAAGAACATTGCAATCAATTATCTCATATTCCGTATCAGGATCAGACATTCGTGTGTGAACACTGTGGCCGAGTGGTTCCAGGTAATCCGTTGGGCACGGAGCATCGCAATCATTGTCCGTGGTGTTTGTGGAGTTTGCACGTGGACATGAAAATCGGTGATCGTCGTTCCGGCTGTCGTGGTTTGATGGAACCTATTGCGATTTCCGTTCGTTATAAAGGCGAATGGGCCATCGTTCACCGATGCAGGAAATGTCAGGTGATTCGGACCAATCGAGTCATCGGCGACGATAACGAGTTGGCGCTGTTGTCCCTGGCAGTTCGTCCGCTGGCACAGCCGCCGTTTCCGCTGGATCTGCTGGAACGGATAATAAAAGAAACTGATGAAAAATAAAAAACTTTTTTAAATGGCCGATGGGGTTGGAGCGATTCCAATTCTGTCGGCCTGTCGATTTCAGGCGTGGCATTTTCTTCCGGACACACGACTTATGGGCTGAAATTAAATATTGAATTTCGTCTATTCCCGAATCTGGCCGTATCCGCGAACGATGTATTTATATGTCGTCAGGTCGGCTGCGCCCATCGGGCCGCGGGCGTGTAGCTTGTCGGTACTGATGCCCACCTCGGCACCCAGGCCGTATTCGTAGCCGTCGCTGAATCGCGTTGTCGTGTTGACCATGACACTGGCAGAATCAACCAGTCGGACAAATTTGTCGGCTGTGGGTATGGTGTCGGTTATAATTGCGTCGGTGTGGTGCGAGCCGTAGCGGTTGATATGTTCAATCGCTTCATCGATGTTCGAAACAACCTTGGCCGCCAGAATCATACCGAGATATTCCGTGGACCAGTCTTTTTCCGTTGCAGGGATCGCACGCGAAAAATATTTCCTCGTCAGTTCGCAGCCGCGAATTTCCACGCCACGCTGAGAGAGATTTTCGCAAACGACCGGAATGAATCTTTCCGCGATGTCCTGGTGAAACAGGACTGTTTCCATCGCGTTGCAAACCCCAGGCCGCTGGCATTTGGCGTTTATGATGATTCGCTGTGCCATCGGAAGTGCAGCGTCCTTGTCCACGTAAACGTGACAGTTGCCCGTATAGTGTTTGATCACAGGTACCTTCGAAACTTCCACAACCGCCCGAATCAAATTTTCTCCGCCGCGTGGAATCGCCAGATCAATGTAATCGGTTAACTTGAGCAGTTCCGGCACCAGAGCATGGTCCGCGCTTTCCACCATTTGCACGGCATCCAGCGGCAAAGCCGCAGAGCCTAGTGCTTCGCGAATAGCATCGGCAATCGCCCGGTTGGAATGAATCGCCTCCTTGCCTCCGCGCAGAATGCACGCATTGGACGACCGCAGACACAGCGCAGCCGCGTCGGTCGTGACGTTTGGCCGCGATTCAAAAATAATTACGACAACGCCGATCGGAACACGGACCTTCTCGATACGAAGTCCGTTGGGGCGAACATAGCCGTCGATAATCTGACCCACGGGATCTGTCTGGCTGGAAATCTGGTCGATCGATACCGCCATGGCTTCGATCCGCGCCTCCGTCAGCCGCAGCCGATCGACCATCGCCGGATTCAACCCCGCTTCTTCCGCCGCCGCGAGGTCTTTGGAATTTGCATTTTGGATTTCCTTCGATCTGGCGCGGATCAACTCCGCCATTTTGGTCAGAGCGAAGTCCTTCTGACCGACCGACAGGCCGGCCATGATCTGTGAAGCCTTTTTGGCCCGTTGAGCCAGTTCCAGTGCATAACTGCCTAAGTCCGTTATTTGCCTTTCCATGCCAGACTCTCCAAAATATGGGTGGTGAAGTTTTTTAAATGATAGCTTCTCCGCCTTGCGAATGCAAAGAAGGAAATCGGCCGGATTCAATCCTTTTCTCCCGCAGGACGCAACACTATAATATTCGCATGTCCGGCAGAGGCATCGGTCGGGTTGGATGTTGGGTTGCAATAGTTCATTTTGGGAAAGTCGGCAGAGGCGCATGAACAAGATAAAAATATTACCGGTACATCTGGTCAACAAGATTGCCGCCGGGGAGTGCATCGAACGCCCGGCAAGCGTGGTCAAGGAACTGGTTGAAAACGCCATCGATGCCGGTGCATCGAAAATTGAAGTTTTTCTCGAGCAGGGCGGCTGTAAACTGATTCGCGTCTGCGATGACGGCGGCGGGATCGATCCGGGGGACATGGTTCTGGCGGTGCCACCGCCTGCGACGAGTCAGCTTCAGGACGAAAACGCTCTGTATGCCATCTCCAGCATGGGCTTTCGCGGCGAGGCGTTGACCAGTATTGCATCGGTCGCACTTCTGAAGATTTTTTCCGTGCAGCCGGGGAAAGACAGCGGCGCGACGATCGAGGTGAACGGCGGGCAGATGGGGGAGGTGACTCCCTGTGCAGGCGCTCCGGGGACGACCATTGAGGTGCAAAATATATTTTTCAACACACCGGCACGGCGAAAATTTTTAAAGACTCCTGCAACGGAATTAGGCCACTGTCAGGAAGCATTGACGCGACTTGCACTGGCGTTCCCACGGATCGGATTTAACCTGTATCACGGGAGTCGCCAGTTGTTGCAGCTGCCGCCGGCGGAATCTCCACGGCAGCGAATCGCTGATATTTTCGGCCACGAGATCGCGGACGATCTGGTCCAGGTATTCACTCAGACGAGAGAGATTACATTCAGCGCCTATGTCTGCCGCCCCGAACAGGCCAAGAACTCCGCCAGCTGGCAGTATTTTTTCGTCAACCGACGGACGATTCGCGACAGGTATGTTGCCCATGCGCTGCGTGAAGCATATCGGGGTCTGATGCCTCCAGATCGCCAGCCGATCGGATTTTTGTATCTGGAAATCGATCCGTCGATCGTGGACGTCAATGTCCATCCGACCAAGAGTGAAGTACGGTTCGCAGACTCGGGCCTCATCCATTCGCTGATTCTCGGTGCCATTCGAGAGCGGTTTTTGTCTACCGATCTGACCCAGAGTCTCAGGGTCGGTGAGGGAAAGGCTGCCCCCGCCGAGGCTCAGGAACACCAGCAGCGGATCAAAGATGCGCTGAAGGATTTTTTCAAATCGGCCGGCAGTACAAGTCAGAGCCGGATTACCTTCAGTCCGCCGAAATCCCCGTCACAGATGCCGATATCGCCGACACATTCTTCGTCGACGGAACGGAAGGAACCTCCGATCGAGCAGCCGCATCTTCCACACACGGAATCCGAACCGGTATCAGCATCGACTTCACAATCGCAGGATGAGCCTTCCCAAAAAACTCCGGTCCTGCAAATTCATAATTCATACCTTGTGGTCGAGACTGCGGACGGATTGATGATCGTCGATCAGCATGCGCTGCACGAACGTGTTTTGTACCAGCAATTGCGGGCGAAGATCGGCGAAGGAGCCGTGCTTCGCCAGCGTCTGCTTGTGCCGGATGTTGTGACGTTGACACCGCAACAGATGACCCGCCTGTACGAAATTCGCGATTCATTGGCCCGGGCAGGCATTGAGGTCGAACCGTTCGGTCCTCAGTCGATTGCCATTCACAGCCTGCCTGCGATCATTCGGCAGATCAATGCCGCCGAATTCATGGAAGAACTGCTGGGTCGATTGGGAGAGGCTGCGAAGGTCGAACCTGAATTTGTTCTGGAACAGGTACTGCAGTCGCTGGCGTGCAAGGCGGCGATCAAGGCGGGCGATCCGCTGAAGCCTGAAGATATTCAGGCACTGCTGGATTATCGCCAGCAGATCGACATGTCCAGTTCGTGTCCTCATGGCCGGCCGACGGCACTTCAGATGTCGCTGGCAGATTTGCAAAAGCAGTTTAAACGAACCTGAGAGCTGTCGCCAATAAAAAAGGCGGTCAATTAATAAAAAATTGACCGCCCGAAAAAGCGTGCTGTAATTTATCCCTCGTAGCCGATCAGAGTCGGAGGTTCATACAAACCGTAGCCTCGGAGTTTGTATTCATCCTGCCATTCGTTTGGATTTTCCGGATTGTCAATAAAAGAGAATGGTCCGCACCAAATTGGATTTTCGTTGGCCAGGTGCATCGGACCGAAACTGTTGCGACGTGAACCGAGCAGCTTGATGTCGATGGTATTCTTACCCGCCTGCAGGAGACTGGTGCAATCGATCTGGAATTTCGGCCAGCCCAATACGATGGGTTCTTTCTCGTTGATCGTTACCTCGACGGCGGTGGCCTGGAATTTTTTCAGATTCAGGAAATAGCGGACGTTGGGAGTCGCCTGGAAATCGAACGTTGTGCGGTAGACAACGTTTCCACTGTAGAACGGCAGTCCCTGATCACACCAGTTACCCAGTTCCAGGCGAGAGGGCATCTTGGTCATCGTGACGTTTTTGCCGTCGGTTTCAACTCCGAACGATCCGAGCAGATAAACGATTTCAAGATCGGCCAGGCGGTCGAACTGACCTTCCAGCGTGAGGAAGTTTTTGCCTCGCGCCAGCAGGGCCGGTTCGATTGGCAGGGTTTTTATCGCCGGATCAACCCACCAGCCGCTGGCGGAATCAGAATTGATCCGCCGTCCGTTGATTTTGATTGTCCATCGTTCAGGCTGTTCCAGTGCCAAAAGCACAGGGGTGACAGGAAGATTCTTTACCCCGAAGCGATACGTCAATGTCAATTGACCCGTCGGGCCGAGGGGGTGATCCTTTGTAACCCATGGCTGAACCATTTCTCCCCCTCGCAATTCGAGTCCCAGATACCGGCGAATTTCGCGATCCAGCTGGAGAATTTCCGTTTTGGATCGGCTCCATTTCTTTTTGCCGTCCGCCTGAAGCAAAGCATCAGGTCGATCGAGGAGTATGACGTTATAGTCGTCGAGAAGGAAAGACCACCCTTCGTCACCTAGTGTCATTTCCTTACCGATCGGATTTGGCACACTGTAAGCGGGAAGATCCTGCGGCTGGCTGGAAATCACGATCAATCGCGACCCGGAGGGGGCGATATCGATTTTAAAGGTGGCCGACTTGTATGACAGTTCACCTATGATTTTCGATTTTTGGCCGCTCTGTGTATCCCAGAGCTGTATTTGTCCGCCTTTGGGAAGGTTAAGTTGGAGATGAACATTGACCCGGTCATAGCCGATCTGGCGGTTGGTATTGGCCATGAATAAAATCCAGTCGTCGCCCGCCTGGCGGAACTGATATAGGATATCGGTAATTTCCTCTCCCTGCGCATCCCGGATATTCACTTTTCTGACCTGATCCTCCAGGGCACCGGCAATGTCGGCCGCGGTCAGAGCCACCGTTTTATCCTGTGCAAAGATCTTGACATCCTCTGATGGCAGGGCTTCGATATATTCTGGTACGGTGCCGGCAAAGACGACCTTGCCGCCTGCCTGGGCGAATTGCTTGAGCAGTTCAAGGGTGGTTTTCCGAATCGTGAGCATCGGCCCAGCCAGGACTGCGCGATATTTCATCCTGCCGATCTGAAGAAAAACGCCATCCTGATCTTTCTGTACCGCGGCAGCGAATTCGACCAGCAGATGTTCGTCGGCAAAATCAAAATCCATGTGTTCGCCGAGTAGCCATGTGACCAGATTTTTGTATGCTTCGTCGAGCTTTTTCAAGGACCCATCGTTTTGCCAGTTTGGACCGTAGAGAAGGTATAAGCTCTCAATAGGATGAATGACCGCAAGATCGCAAACCGGTGTTCCTGCCGTTAACAGAACGTTGACTCTGGAAAAATGATCTTCAACGACCTTGTATTGTTGCCACCACGGTGAATGGAAATGAATGGAGGCGGGATAATCCCGCTTGGCCTCGCCGGCCATGGAATACCACGACAGGTGTGGACAACGCATGGTGATTCCCAGTGCTGCCTGCCAGTCTCCGCTGTGTTTATAGGTTTCGAACGTCGTTTCCCATCCGGTACATCCATAAAGCTCCGACAGTACCCATTTGCGTCCGCACTGCCGGGCTACGGAACTGCACTGCTTGGCGGTGATGTATTCAATTTGATACTGCGTGAGAATGTCGATTCCAGGTGCCTGCATATATGGATAGAACTGCATGGCTGATCCGACCACACTGACGGCATTGGCCAGCGGTACCTCTTCCAGCACATGACCGGTAAAAAGCAGATGATTTTTTTCGCACCATTCTCCGATCTGTTTGGCAAAGCTTTCCGCAAAAAGCCGGCTTGTGCAGCAGTAGTAATGATAGCGCACCTGACTGGCCGGCTTGTCGACCAGGTCGAAAACCAGTTCGGGGATATGCAGGAGAATATCGTAGTCATACATCTCCTGGAATCGTTCCGGAAGCTTGAAAGTCCAGGTCAGAGTGCTGCCGCTGTTCCACAAATCGCGGAAAACCGGTCCGCGATTCGGTTCGTCGGTGAAGATGCCGGGAACCTCTTTGCCAAAATGGTTACCCACCTCCCGGCGGTAAGCTTCATGAGTAACATCGATGAACTTGGCCACGGCGTCGGGATTCATCGTATCAAGATAAGTGGTATTGTTGAACCAGGGAATGGAAGGGGGCAATTCCAACGAGAACTCAAGAATTTCTGCGCCTTGCGGCAGGATGAGAAGATCGGCGGGCTGATCCAGCTTTTTGTACCAGCTGATCTTGTCGTCCTCGAAGGTCGCACCGTAAATATAAGAAATGGAATCCTTTTGCGGCCAAAGGAAATGTTCAGGACGCGCATGTCGTTTCAGAACCAGACGATGGACCGAATATTGAGGATCGCGCGTTACGAGCCCGCCTGCCGGGCCGGAAGGCCAGCGGTCTTCATCATATAACCATGCTTCGGTTTTGCACTTCCCAGCTTCGTCGATGCAGGCCCGCACCAGATCGAACCATTCCGGGCTCAGATAGGACGTTTTCAATCCGACTCGTGAATGCATGAAGAAGCCGCCCATGCCCATCTGGCGAAAAATGCGAATCTGACGGCGAAGCTCTGGTTCTTCCAGTTTGTCGTTCCATGCCCAAAAAGGCTTGGCCCGGTAAGCGACGGAAGGTTGAGCAAATTCTTTTTCCAATTGTGAAACGGACATACTCTATTCCTTTGTTTATTTTTCTCGGGGATCGCTTTAAAAACCCCTTATTGATATCAAAAAAAACTCCATAGCCGGACGATTTTCCCATCGCCCTTTGATATCGAGGATATCGAGCCCGATCATTAACATCTTTAAGTCCTTATGGCTCCCAAATGTATACCGCGCACGAGATATTTTTGCAAGGCGATAAATATCACTATAGCGGGCAGAATGTTCATCAGAGATGCCGCCATAAGAAGATTGGTTTGCTGGCCGTAAACGGTGTTAAAGTAAAGCATGCCGATCGGAAGGGTTTCAAGCCACGGGTCCTTGATCATAATCAACGGCCAGAAAAAAGAACTGTAATTTCCGATAAAGGTAAATATGGCCAGAGTCAGCAGTGCCGGCTTCGAGAGCGGCAGGATAATTTCCATAAAAATCTGAAAGTGACTCGCTCCGTCGATCCGGGCTGCCTCGTCGAGATTTTGGGGGATGCCGACCATGAACTGGCGAAGCAGGAAGGTTCCGAAGGCGCTGAAAGCAGCCGGCAGAATCAGGCCCAGATAGCTGTTCACCAAATGCAGTTTAAACATGATAAAATAATTCGGAATGATCAGGATCAGTCCTGGAAGCATCATAGTTGCCAGGTAGACCAGAAAGACTTTATCTCGCCCGGGCCAGCGCAATCGGCTGAAGGCGTATGCCGCCATGGAACTGGTCACCAGTTGCAAAAAAGTTACCCAGGCGGCGATGAAAATACTGTTGAAATACCATTTCCCAAAATTCAGGTTCAGTTTGGTCTGGTTTGTCCCGCCTGGCGGCTTGAAGTTCAGGACGACTGGGTAACTGCTCCCATCCCATCGATCGGGGACAAAATTTAGCCGGTCGAGTTCCTCGATCGGCTTGAAAGAAGCCAGGACCATCCATGTGAATGGCACTGCCATGGTGCCTGCGATCAGAATCAAAACGAGGAAAGAACCCCATGCACCCCAAACTGAGCGGGAGACTGCGCCTCGCCGGGGGCTGCTAATGACCCGATACGGATTTCCATTGTTGGCATCAATGTTCATAAGTCAGCTATCTTAACAAAAAAATATTTCGATCCATAGAGATAATCACGGCAAAAAAGTTTGTTCGAAGATGGTTACCACCTTTCTGCCTGCAATGTCCAAATAAAAGTTGATTGGAAAAAGGAAAAATTTCTTGGTTGCATTTGTATAGGCCCGATAAAGCTTTGATTGGAACAAATATTTCCATATTTTTTCACCAAAGCTGGGAAAATATTATGCCGATGTTTGATTTGAAG
>CAYMXC010000049.1:0-11501 GCA_964394135.1 uncultured Phycisphaerae bacterium | reverse complement strand
CCCAATCGTTTATACTTAGCCAAAGTTCCGGCACAGTAAAATTCGACATCGTCCGGATGCGCGCCGACTGCTAAGATTTTCATGATCGCAACCTTTCATATTTTGCCGATTTGACGAGATAAACGTACCCGGAAATCACCTTTATTGCAAGTATTTCTGTGTGGTCTGATATCGGCTTTTCAACAGAATCGCAACGACCCGAATATCTTTGGCAGGAATTCGAAGCCGCTGCGATTGAGGTGCGGCAAAGACCTTTCCCGTCAGGCCGTCGAGTGCCATTATGTCTGCGGGCAAATTATTCTGGATCACTTTAATGTCACGTGGGACATCGGTATCGTTGAATATGACGACCAGCCGCTCACCGTGATCGTTCTGCAGCACCACACTTTCTCCGCCGGTTGTTTTCGCCAATTGATCATCCCGCCGGAACGGAATGAAAAAGTCTTCGTAATCGCTTACCAGAGCGGCGATATCCGATATCGCATTATAATATCGACCATCCACCGAAAAATCGTTGTAAACCATAAGTCCGCCGCCACACCCGTCGATTAATCTTCGGAAAAGGTTGATTCGAATATCTTCCATAGGATATGAACTTCCTTGAAAAGACCAAACCAATTCGCTCAGAGTCAGAGGCACATTGCCGAGAGCTCTTTTGGTTTCAGCGATTTCGCTAATCGGGCGCCCATAGCCGCACAAAGCCCGATCGATATATGGAGCGATATAAGCCCAGTTTGCCCCGTAAATATCCCGAGTCGATTGGCATTGATAACCGCTGTAAACCCACAATTGGCAGGAAGGATTGGCCTTTTTAATAATCTCGCGAACGGTATCAAGGATTTGGCTGTTTCGATGACATTTATAATCGATCCATTCATTTCGGTATCGGCTGAAAATCAATGCCGGGGTTACCTGCTGGGCAATATTTTTATATTCTCTGAAAGAATTCAAACATTTTTTGCAATAACAAATCGTGTCCGGACCAATGGGTACGATTTCGTTATCCCATAATAAAACCGCGTAATTTCGGGCTGTTTCACCCAGCCATTTTTCCCATTGCGCCCGGTACCGACCCTCTTTGTTGAGCAGATGGCTGAGACAAATGACGTCGGGCATTTTTTTCCCGCTGCCTGAGGTCGCCCGGTATTCTGGAAATTCACGAAGATATTCTACAGCGTCAGGGAAAGCCAAATTCATCCATTGGTTGGGTGAGATGTTATTGAGATGAAGTCCCTTGATCGGAGTCAAACCCAATTTCCTGAACATTTCGATATGCTCTGCGGAATAGCTGTCATTGCCGAATTCATTCAAACCCTTGTAATTGAAACCGGCATCGCGCAGGCCGGTAATTATCTTTTTCTGCTCTTCAGCACCCAACCGAACAATCAGACCTGTGGTCGGCGAGGACCAGTCGATAATCGGTACCTTTCGGGGAGTCCTGTTTTTTAATGGCGGTAACAGATTTAAGGGCAGGCGTTTCTCCGGTTCACGGACGATCTGTCCTCCAAGACTTATTTCCGTATGATAATATATATAGCTAGTCGCCGGCCGATTCGACCCCGTTGCCTCAAGAACAAGTGGGGCATATTCCTTTGTTGGAAGTTTGCCCATATCGTATATGTTTTCCTTACCGAAGGTCAGTGTATACCGATTGTAGGTCATTTCGTTTCGCCGGATTTTTTCCTGAGCCACACGTTGAGGCTTCGGAAGCCTTTTTGTTGTATCAGCCGGATTCACCAGCGACAAGAACTCCGGCGTTTCCAGGATCATGCTGCATGTCGAGAGCCCCTCACGCAGGCTGGATTGAATTGCTACTTCGACATATTGCACGCCGTTTCGAGGAATATACAACGACTTGATGAAGTTAAAATACTCGCCGAACGTACAAGTCAGAAATCTGGTTATGATCGGGCTGTTCGTCTTTTTTTCCAATAGAAATTCAGGCGATTTATAGAAAACCTGCCCGTTTTTCGCGACAACATCGAAACTCATGAAACCGGAATCAGCATCGGTTGATGTATCTTCCGGCACAAGATATTTGGCTGACAGAATATTTTGTTTCCCGGGCTCCAGCCGATATTCTTTTTCCCAGACGGCTGGCTTATCCTTCTCGTAATGAAAAAATGTTTTTACAATAATTTCGTTTTCTTTTTGCCGCTGAACTTTTATCGATATCGGATTTTCTCCTCCTGCGAAGTGACCTCCAATTGAAGACCATGTTATTTTCGGCATGCCTTTGCCATAAGTGATTTGCCCGAATCGGTCTGGCGCATGAAATGTTTTGAATGTCGGCGACCAGCAGCTGAATTCATGATACGCCTGCTGCTCACGGCATAAATTCAATCGCATGGTGTCGCCCTGCCTGGGCGAATCGATGCCCAGACTTTTATAGGATACCGATATCTCGACAATCCAGGATTTATCATTTGAGGACACACCTGTCTCGATTTCGCCGTTCCATTGCGGTTTTTGGCTTGCGGGATTTGCACAAAACGCATCGTACAAAACACCGCCTCGATTGATTGCAAAGTGATAATAACCCTTTTGGGCGTCGTCGAAAGGCGACAGGTAGACCTCCACACAATCATCATTGAAGATGGTCAAGGAGTCCCGTTCTTTCGCGAGCGATTTGATCTCATTGAGCTTGTTCAAAGCGGGGTTCAGATTGATATCGAAACACTCGAACGCGAAATACATATTACTATCATCATAACAGACATAAGCGCGCGTCTGCTGAGAAGCAAGCCTGCTTCCATCATGTAAAATAAATGGAGTGATTTCAACACCATCCTGCCAGCAAATATCATCGAGTTTTCCATCCAGGCGAGGCGAGGTGGATGTCTTGTGGATCATCAGAGACGCAGTGCGAATCGTGGAAGCAGCGTTCATGGCAGAATATCCGTCCGCATAGGCACCTAAAACGATTATCAAGATAACAGCAGCGATAACCTTGTTGAAATGGCACTCTACGACATGAAAAATCATGAAAATCTCCGCTCAAGAGATCAAAAATTCTTGCTGTTTACAAGCCATCGGAATGACTATCAATATATATTACCCGCGCAATCGTAATTTGTCTTCATGCAAAACCGTGTGAAGGCATTGTCTGCCCTCACACGGTGATTTCTTCATTTCAACCAAGCGTAAGGCTTATTTGCGTCGGATCAGACCGCCGAAGCACAGAGCGCCCAGCAGCATCTGAATCGTGACAGGTTCCGGAACCAGGGAAACCTGAACGCCATCATAGGTTTCAAACACATTCATGGTCGTACCAAGACTGTAGGTCATCAGATAAACATACAATCCGTTGGCAAGATCTTCGGACGTAAAAGCCTGGCTGGTTAAGAACGTCGCCTGGGGAGTCATGCCTTCAGAATAAGCATTCGGGCCAAAATAGAAATTAATATTGTTGGCATCGATGGTGATGATCGAGTGGGCATATTTTCCCAGGGTGTAGGATTCCGGACCGGCTGCGCCGTCCGTCCACGCACCGCTCTTCACGCCGTCTTCAATGCGTGCAACGCACAGTTCATCGGTCCAAATGGTTGGATTATCAGGCCGCAGCCAGCTCAGATAGGATTCAAATGCGTACGCCCAGTCTTCATACAGGGTGGTTGGACCTTGGCAAGCCTTCGGGGAAACACCGATAACGGGGTCGCAATTAAGAGAACTGGTATTGCTGGCCAGATCATAATAATCAGAGTTGGTTCCGTAGATATCGACGACCAGTTTCTGGCCGGCGGGAATCGCAAACGCCTGCTGGCTGCGAATACCAAACACCCAGGTGTTATAACCTGGATCATCCGGTGTCATCGCGATTTTCAGTTCACCCGTGCCCGTCACATCTGCCGTGATTCCCGGGGCGCCGGTCATCGTATACCACTTGGAAGTATCCAAGGAAGTTCCATTAAAATCATCCTGAAGGACAACGGCCGCATTGGCTGCGCAGGTTACCGCCATGAGAACCACCATCAGTTTCAACACATTACGAGTACTCATTTTTTGCTCTCCTTTGACAAAATAATCAACAACACAACACTATTACTGAACACTCTTTCCACACTACCGACTACACCGGTTATTTCTTTCTTAAAATTCCGCTCCTTTCTGTTTTAAATAGTATTCCTCTAATTTTCCCAGACCCTAAAAAATCCCATAACCTTTTCCGTATACGTATTGGGGGATTACACTCATCCTTTGAAAATATTCCCTTCTTCATCCACAACAAAACATTTCAGCAACCTTGTTTTTTTAGAGCATTTTTCGTTATTCAACATTTGCAACATTGCTCTGGCCATCTGCCTTCCCAATACTACCGGCGAGCACAAAATTCGCGGCAGATGAGGGAACAATTGACGCAACATCGAAGAATCCCCTCCCAGGACCGTCACATTCAACTTCAAATCATGAATGACTTGAGCCACAGTAAGGGTAGTTTGCCGAACTCCTACGAAAAAAGCCGTCGGGGGATCCGGCAGGCCGAGCAATTCCAAAACCTTTGGCCGAGCTTCCTGGATTTTCATGGGAATATGCGTGAAAAGATTTTGGCGAAATTCCAGGCCGGCTTCCAGCAAAGCCTGCTTATACCCTTCGAGATAATCGGATTCGACGAACGTCTCCAGATTCGGTTTACAAAAAGCGATATTCCGATGACCTTTGGAAATCAGAAACTTCATGCCCAGATAAGCTGATTGCCTGTTATCGTAATCCACGCACGTCATGTTCGGGCCCGACTCTCCCTCGTACCGTCCCAGAACACATGGAATCTTTTCATCTATCAAAGTTTTAATGCGTACATCATTAGGCCGAGGCGAAGTAACGATCACACCATCCGCACGGTGCATCTTGACGATCTGAGTAAAGTCAACCGATGGATCGTTCGGATTAAAGTACGACAGAATAACGCTATAGCCTTTTTTGGAAAATACGTCCGACGCGCCTTGAATAAACTCCGCCACAAACGTATCGCTGAACAGAGACGAACCTCTTACAGGAAAATTCAGTGCTATCGCATGAGCACATCCCGTTCGAAGCGTTCGAGCCGGAGCATTGTAAATATAGCCCAATTCCTTGCACGCCCTTTTTATTTTTTCCCGCGTCTCCGGTTTTACTTTAGAAAAGCCAGATAAAACACGCGAAACAGTGCTCTGGTTGACGCCCACTTTCTTTGCTATATCGAGAGTTGTAACCATTCGAAAGAACTTTCCCTATCCTTGTGCATACCAATGTATTTGATTTTATGATAACGCATTCGTATGTATTTATCAAGACAAAAATTGTACATAATTACAATATAACTACAAGTATACCACTTGAAACTGCGCCCATGGACATACCTAATCCACCCAGATTAGTCATTTTGACTTTAAATGACTTTCAGGAATGCCAAAAACATGGAAATTGGATGGAAATGCAACGGAACGGAATCAAAAATATGCAGCAGGCCGATGTATTCGAGTGAGTTTGACCAGCGATTGCACAAGGCGCATAGATATCGAAATGATCATTTCATTCTTGCACTCATGCACATATGAAGATTATCTGCCCGAAATCAGCGGATGGATATCCTCAAAGGTCAGGCCGTCGATATAAATTGGAGATGTTGAGAATTTCAGCGACAGCAGATGATTTTTGACAGGAACGGATTGACCTCGGCCGTAGATATCGGTAACCGTGACGGCTGCGACATCAGATGTAACCGGCAGTGCCTCCTGGGCACTCTGACGACTCCAGGCAACCAGAGCAGGCACTTTTGACCGTTCCAGAATATATGCGAATGCTTCCGCCCCACTGCCGATGTTATACCGTCCAAGCCACTTACCGCCACGCGTTCGGCTGATGAAGTTGGCATAAGCGACCAAAGCGGGCTTCGGCAGCAGATCAGCCCGGACCAGCCCAAAATTATGTTCCGGATTGTGCGGATCCCAACCGTCGTTTTTGAAGTCATACCAGAAGATTTTATCCACACCGGCAGCAAGTTCCAAGACCATCATACGGACAAGCTTCCGGGCCTGTTCGTCTTCCGTATTGGACGAATAAAAGGGGGTTGCGGTTGACTTGTCCCGCTGGAACGATGAGAACCCCACCTCGCCGGACCAGACTTTCCATTTCAGATTGTTCGTTTTGCATATTTGATTGAAATCGCCAAATGTAGTCAACAGCACCTGATCTTCCGGTTCTGGCTTGGCCTGATGCAGATTGTATGGATGCGGCGAGATTACATCGATCGCGTCAGATGCGCCATACTTGATGAAATCTTTATACCACAACAGGCGATCGATATCTTCCCAGACAATCAGTGCACCTGGATCGGCACTGCGGATCGCCGCACTGACCTGCCGGCCGAAATCGGAAAATGTCTTCAGCCATGGTCCACCCCACCAGCCGCCACCCAGGGCGGACGACCATGCTCCATGCGGTTCGTTCGCCAGATCATACGCATCGATATCCTTGCCATATTTCGCTGCAAAGCGGCGATACCATTCAACTGCCTCACTGAAATCAAAGGTCTCAGCGTTCGGATTCTTCTTTCGTTCCGCTTTGAGCATCTCTACCAGCGGCATAGTCCAGGTGGTAATGCAGGGCATATAACAGAGGGAATTGCTTTTGGCAACAGGCAAGGCCCGATCATCCATCGACGCTTCACCGTCACGAATCCACGCAATGCCGGCCCGCTTGACGATCGCGCCGATCTCCGCAGGCCAGCCCTGATTGAAATGGGTATTGACGCCGAACGGCGAGCCAGGCTCACACGTATGCAATGCCGGATTGGCTGGAATTACAGCGTAAGATGCCTTGGCCACCGACGAATGAGTATCATCAGTGGCAGTAAGGACCACATGATAATAGCCAAGCACTCTGGGCATATCCACCCAATCGGCGTAATTGTTCCCAGCGGTAAGCGTCACCGGCTTCAACTCGGCGACCTTTTGTTTTGCGGCGTCAAAAATCCTGGCGGTAACTTTGAGGTTCAGTTCTTTCGGCGGTGTCGGCAAGGCGGTGATTCTCGCTCGAACCTGATCGGCAGGATAATAGAGACTACCCGTAACACCGGTCTGTAAAACTATCTTCGGGCCTTTCCGCTGCCAATACCACCCGACCAGTTCCTGGGCCGGGGCGGTCGTACTTGCCTCGATGTCGTCAATATAAATCGTTCCAGTCTTTGGTTCGCTGCCCTGGTCGCGTAGAAAGCATATCTGTTTGATCGGCTGATGAATAACGCCGTCGTTTTGGCCCTGGAAGTGAATCGGCCAGGGTTTAGCCAAATCGAGCGTAACTTTGTGCCAAGCCGATTGTTTCTGCATAAGAGGCATCTGATGCCATTGACCTGTACTGTCGCATATCCTCACCACCAAAGCGACCCGGCCCGGCGACTTTGCCCAGAAGGTAACTGTCTGCGATGCCGGCGGAAATTCGACAAACAGATACGACGCTGCATATCCTTCCCCACTGGTTACATCGAAATACAATGATCCGCATCTTCTGCCGCCGTGCGCATCCCGATCGACCAGCATCAATCCGCCGCGTGATTTTTCATTATACATCCACCAGCCGGAGTCCTGTCCATCGTAAAGCCTGTCGCACTCGAAATCTTCAATCAATATCGTCTGCAGGGCGCCAAAGACAGAAACAGTCGATGTTGTCAAAATCAGAATCAGAGCGCATGCGATTTTCATTTCAGTTATTCCTTCAGCAAACAAACTAAATTGATTAACATCGGTTGGTACTTGTTTAAACGAAGTCCTGTAAACTTCATAAGATTCGTAATACGATCATCGATCTTACCAATTTTACGATATCTCCATCACTTTTAGCTTTGAGCTGGTCAGCAAACTCAACCCCGCCAGAAGCAGGCAGGAAATTATCGGAAGGCCAGCTATCGGACAGGTTATTTCAGCCGAAGTTTTATCCACCACTTCAGACTCGTTTGTCAACTCAACATCCTTGGCAACAGGCGTACTATCGGCGCCATTGGCTTGTCCATAGTAAGTGGACATGACACCCAGATCGACCACGTCAACTTTCGTATCACTGTTGAAATCGCCCATGGACCAGGTCGCGGTACCGGTCACACCATAGTTGGTGGCAAGGATACCCAGGTCCACAACATTCACCACTCCATCCCCATTAGCGTCACCGGGAGTAAGAACATAAGGCGCGATTGTTTCCCTCACGGTAAAAAAGGCAGGCTTTAGGCTGTCAATCTGCCAACCGATATTGTTGGCGCCGCGAATAAGCTTGATCAACCCAAAATGTCCCTCTTCCGATAGAAAATATGGTTCATCCAGCAATTCATATATGAAATAGCCCTGAAGGCCCAGGTTTCTAAGCCCGTACATCTGTTGTATCGTGTTGCGAAGATAATTGCATCCTTCGGTCATGTGCGCATCGTCCAGTGCCTGACGAAGATTTCCTTCCGTAATCCAAATCGGTTTTCCATATTGGGACAGGTAGTTGATCACGCTTACCCCCTTGCTTGGAACCAGCGTTTGATCGATCCGCCCCATGTCGGAATACCAGTGCCATGCGATAATATCGAATTTCACGCCATCGTTGATCATGGCTTCCAGGAATCCTGTGTGAACCCAAGTACAAGGGCACATCACGCGTTTCGCATTCGGGTCACCAGCCTTAATACCATCCGACATGCCCCGCAACATGGCAGAGGAAATTTGCAACCGATTCGTCAAATAATGTGCGATCTGATCGCCGTCCGGAGCACAGCCCGGCCCCCAGTAGTTTGGATTGATTGAAAAGCAGTCAAGTTCGTTATGCAGTTCATACGCCGAAATCCGCCCGCGAAACCGATCCGCCATGAGATAGGCACCCTGGAAACTTGTTGAATAAATCGCCATCAAGTCCGGCTGGGGCTTTGCTGCTTCGCCGTACCAGTCGACATTTGGGAAAATGATCGGTAGAATCCGTATATTTCGGCTAGCAGCCTTGGTCAGAAGCTGATCGAGCCAATTTGCCCGCGTCGTATTGTTCAGCGCAATATCGGCACGATAATAATTCATATGCAATGCCGCTATCTGGTTCAATTGCTCGTCATAGGGAACACCATAAGTATCCGGCCGATAGCCCTCCTGGGCAAATGGATGGACGTTTACGCCCCAGATAAATTCCTGATGGGCACAAATGATCCCCGGCAAAATAAGTAGCAGATAAATTCCCAAAATCAGTAATCGCATATCTGTTCTTTTCATATTTTCGCCTTTCAATGCTTTTTTATCGTCCGGTTTGATCCCAGTGCGTCCAGAATTGATCGTAGGTGGACCAGTTAATGTTGCTCATAGACAGGTATCCATCAAGTTTCATGAATGAGACACCGCCATCCGTAAACAGCACGTTCCACCCTCCGCTGATATCAACCACCGGAATCCCCCAGCCATATCCCAGTTGATATCCGCTTGGACGCGGATGGGCCGACCAGGCAAAATTACCGCAATAAATATCCGCCATCAGTGACGCGTTCTCCAACTCCTCCAGCCGGAAGAAACTCATATAAGGTTTGCTGGGAAATCCATACTCCCGTTTAATCCGTTCGGCATAGGACGTATAGGTTCCGTTACCCTTAAAATTCTTCGCGCTGTACTGTTCGTTGCCATAGGGCACCGGATAAGACGGGCAATAAAAAGTTTTTGGTTCCTGAATATACTTTTCATTGTAGAGATGATAAATGCCGGTTCCGCCCTTGGCTGAGGTACATATACCGATCGATACACTGACATACCCACCCGCCAGCCAGCCTTTGTTATCCTGAGCATACAGCATCATTCCCAATCCCATTTGATGGAGATTGGATTGACAACCCATCTTGTTTGCCTGATCCTTTGCTTTTCCAATCGCAGGCAGCAGAATCGAAATCAGCACCGCGATAATCGCCACCACGACCAAAAGTTCGATGAGGGTAAACCCCTTACTTTTATTAGTTCGCATAATCATTCCTTTCATTCAAGCGAACAAAGGCGGCGGCCTGCGATGAGGCAGGTCGCCGCAGCACAAAAAGTACTTACCACTTCCTCCGAATCAATCCCAAAACACCCAATCCCAGCAATCCCAGGCTCATCGGTTCGGGCACTACCGCACCGGTTTCTCCGTAATGTGTCGCCAGAATACCGAGGTCGACAACATTGACGTTAGTATCGCCATCGAAGTCGCCCATGGCCCAATTGGCGGTGCCGGTCGCACCGTAGTTGGTGGCGAGAATCCCAAGGTCCACCACGTTCACGACCTTATCGTTATTGGCGTCGCCGGGAAGAAGACTCACGACCGGATTTACAGAAATTTGAATTCCATTATACCGTGCATACAGATTGCCAGTACCTTCGGTATAAATCTTCACGAAAAGTTCGTCGGTCGAAGCAAAACTTGTCGATCCGCCGGGATTATCGCCATTGGCAAACCAGTTTTCGCCGGTCAGCGTGTAAAAGTCCGTATAAGGGCCGTCAAGACTGGTAGAATACGCCACAGCAAATTTGGCGCCCTCGGTAAAGTCGGTCATTAAGGCTTCATTTTCAGCATCGCTGTCGCCCACAAATCGAATATCGATTCCATCGAATGCTTCGGTCCGTTTCACACGGAAAATACCCGCCATGGCAGCACTGCCGTTTCCAGAGGCGAAACCATGCGTGGCAGTATTGTAGGCAACGTTTGTGTTGGAATACAGCAGGTTTACATCATTGGCATTTTCCAGATAATTACTATAGCTGGTTGCACTGCTGGCACCGAAGGCGCGAATCGTCATATTCAGATATTCATCAATGGCTCCGTAGGTACCCGATGTGTCGTTCCCGTGTCTGAAATACAGATCGCCAGTAGTTGGGGTAGACAGTGTTGCCGTACCACCAAACTGGTTTCGCTGCCACAGGTTCCCATTATATGAAAGACGTTGAATATCCGTATACGTCGTGTTGTCCGTACTGTATGAGGCGTAAAATGAGCAATCGGCCGGACTAGCGGCGGCTCCAATAATGATATTGTTTGTAAACCGAACTTCATCAACCGTCGTAGGAGTGTTTACCTTCCAGGTGACATACGAGGATGTGTTTTTCGAATTATAATTCCGGATACAATTGACACTGCTTGCCCAGCTTTGTGTCAAATCGCTCCAACTTCCGCCGTTGGTTCCGTCCGTATAGGAATACATGTAGGGCTTTGGATTAGGGTCATCGGCTGCGTACCATCTCAGACTAACATAATCACCAATCAGGGAATCGTCCATAATCCATGTGCGCGTTCCCTCGGAATATGTGGCTGCATACGCATTTATGCCCATCATTCCAATTCCAACCAACACCACCAACAAACTCTTTCTCATGTCATTATCTCCTTCTTATAAAAAACTAATAGTTACGAATTCACGAATTGTAAATTAACTAAACTCGCTGTTTTCCGGGCGGGCTGCAAGTTCGACCGATGCTCAACTTCGGTGTCAGCTCAATATCTGCATTAGGAAGCTGACGTTGGGCCAAATAGTTTTCCAATACAATATGCACCCC
>CAYMXC010000048.1:0-11523 GCA_964394135.1 uncultured Phycisphaerae bacterium | reverse complement strand
GCCAAAATCAGGAATTCGCCTGCCGTCATTTTCATCTTGACTCTACAACATGTTGTGGTTAAAATGCCAAAAACTGGCATATATTGTATGCGGCCTTTAATGGTGGAATTCTTGCGGAAATGGTATGCAATGTCCCTTTTGTAAGACGGATGATTCTAGAGTAACGGATACCCGTGTAACCGATGGGGGGGCTACCGTTCGCAGAAGACGCGAATGCGTCAAATGCGGAAAGCGATTTACCACCTACGAAAAACCCGAAACGACCATCAAATTAATGGTCATAAAAAAAGATGGCTCCCGGGTGCCTTACGAACGAAGCAAGATATTGACCGGCCTGCAAAAAGCATGTTTTAAGAGGCCGGTGAGCGAACGACAATTGGAAACTCTGGTCGATCGGGTTGAGGAGCAGATTCTCGCCCAGTTCGATCACGAAGTGCCGAGTAAATTCATCGGCGAAAAGGCGGCCGATGTCCTCAAGGAAGTCGATGACATCGCTTATGTTCGTTTTGCCAGTGTCTATCGGGAATTCCGCGACGTAGGCGAATTTATCGAGGAAGCCCGCGGTATTATGAATCGCCAGGCTCGGGAATTTCCGGGCCAGCGAAAGCTCTTTGACGAAAACGAATAAAAAACGGCGATATACACCAACGTTAGTCAGTTTTTGGAAGTGGCCACGGCTGGTTGGTGTTGTTCCGGGGAGTGACTCTTTGTGTTTGGTCCGCGAGAATCACTCCCCTTTTTTATTTAACGCCGGCAAGAAACTTGATGCCTTGATTCAAACAGGTTGATAAAATAAAAATCAAAACGGGATCCATCATATGCCGATACATTCAAATGATAAAAATGTCGAATCGACCGGACTACAAGGCCCCAGGCTTGGACAGGTGCTGATCACCCAAGCACAGATTGCCCGAAGAGTCCGTGAACTGGCCGACGAAATCATGAAATGCTACGATTGCAACCAGGACTGCAACCTCCTCATCGTCGCAATCATGACCGGCTCGATGATCTTCCTGGCCGACCTAGTTCGAGCCCTGCCCCTGCCGATGCGGATTGCCGTCATGATGGTCAGCAATTATCCAGGCCAAACCACCGAGGCACGCGGCGTTCGTATTCTGTATGATATCAGGGAAAACGTCGCCGGCAAGGATGTCCTGGTCATCGACGACATCCTCGATACAGGCCGGACTATGGCAGAAGTGGTTCGCGTCATCCGTGAACGCGGAGCCAAATCTGTCCGAGTCTGTGTCCTCCTGGAAAAAATGCTCGCCCAACCAAAAGAAAAAGACTTCGAACCCGATTTTGTCGGATTTCAGATTCCAGACAAGTTCGTCGTGGGTTACGGCCTGGACTACGACAATCTGTTTCGAAATTATCCGCAAATCGCGATTCTGGAAGTATAATACAATATAAGTTGAAGTAGAATAAGAACGTTTTTTAATAATTTGATGTGGTCTATCGCATGACAAAGGACTTATCCAAATCGTCCGCAAATCATGACTTCAGCGTCGGCTCCGGACAAGCAGCCATTACCGGCTCACTCACCGGCGTGGTCCCCGCACATCTCCTCAGCGAGGGCGAACAGATTATACTGGCCGTTAAACCGTCCCTCTGGTTTGTCCTCTTTTACTCCGCACCACTAATCGCTATAGTCATGGTCCTTCTCATCATGTTGCGATTCTTCCCGCTCATAAATCAATCCAGCGAAATTTGCCGCTATGCCTACCAGGTCGCTGCAGTTGCCGTCGGCCTGCAACTGATCGTGGCAATCCTCCAATGGATGGGTCGGCTCTACGTACTCACCGATCGACGCGTCATACGTATCAAGGGAATCTTCAATATTGATATCTTCGAGGCCCCACTCGTCAAAATCCAGAACACTTATATGACCTTCGCCCTCCATGAACGGCTTTTCGCCCTCGGCACCATCCTGATCGCAACCGCAGGCACTGCCGGAATAGAAGCCGCGTGGCAAAATATTCACCAACCGCTGGAAGTACACGAACTCATTCGCTCCGCCATCCAGGAAGCACGGCGACGATGGCCCAGCGACCATCTCTGAGACGGCTCTTCTCGTCCCGCTGCCCGTCTCTGCCCTCTCCATGCCAACATATTCAATCAACCTGACCTGGAGACCCGCCAGTGCTCTCTGCGGAAGACGACGTGTCGTACTCGCTATGCGAATATTTCCTGAGCTTCAGAAGATTTGGCACGATATAGTGTGACATGAAACTGTAGCTGGTGGCGTCCATATGCCCCCCGCCGATACCCAACCGCTCGAACGTAGGCCGCCACGGAATGTTAACCAACTTCTCCTTATAGAGATTCATGCCCTCCCGCGTAATCTTTTCCGATGGGTACATTCCGACGATTCCTGCCGGCTGTGTGAAATACGAACCATCGATCGTTCCCGTAACTGGAATAAACGTCTTGAGAATCTTGTCATGCGGCGACGATAAAACATAAACCCGATCCTTTACGTGCCGCAAACATTTCGTCATATCGTAATTGGTAGACAGACTGCTGCTCAGCAAAACGATCGTATCGACCTGCATCTCGGCAGGCAGATTCTCCACCGCCCACACCGCCACGCCCGTCCCAGCCGACAAACCCATAATGTACAGCGGCGTATGGGGATATCGCTGGCGATACTCAATGATCTTCTTAGTCAGCTTTTCCGCCCTCAGCCGAGCATTGATCCGAATCATCTGGTCCCCAAGAGGCCCCGTGTAACTCGTCCAGACAACAATCTCCACGTCGCCCCGGAACCCGCCGGCTCTCAGCGCCCGCGGAACCGTGTCTTCACCATAGCCCAGATTCCCGGCCCCGTCTAAATAAAAAACCTTACCATACCGTTCCCAGTAGCTGGACCGATGTCCCTTGTTACCAAACTTCGGGATCGGCAAATGCGCCGAACATCCCATCGCTAACACCGTCAATATCGATATTACCTTCAGTAACTTCATGTCTTATCAACCTTTTTTGAATCCTATATTATAGATGGACCTGCGAGGGAAGAAAAGATCATATTTTTCTCTGCGCCTTTTATAAAATATCTGATATCTTAATGGAATGGAAATCACCCGACTCTACAGACTTTTAAAATTGATCACTCTGCTCCGCTCCGGCCGCCGATTCGATGCCGAAGCCCTCGCTCGCGAATTGGAGATCTCGCGACGGACCGTATTCCGTGACCTCAACCTCCTCACTGCCGCAGGTATACCCTACTAATTCGACGAGGAAACCCAGGCCTATACCATCAACCATTCCTTCTTCCTCCCCGCCGTCAATTTCACCATCGATGAGGCCTTGGCGCTCCTCCTGGCCACTAGAAAAATGATCGGAAAAATCCCCATGCCTCTCTTCCATCAGGCTTCCCTAGCGGCAATCAAAATCGAATCCTCCCTCCCCAGCGTCATTCAGGACCACTGCGGCTCAGTCGTGGACAACATCGAAGTCCGCTGGCCTGCGGTCGCCGGTGATCGAGACCTGGACGAAAAATTTCATGCCCTGCGACTCGCCGTCGAACGACACCGAAAAGTCCTTCTGACCTATGAATCGCTCTACGACGCCGGCAATACCCACCCGCTCGGCAAAACCATCGAAACCATCTTCAGCCCCTACCGCCTCGTCTTCATCCACCGCGCGTGGTACGTCCTTGGCTTCAGCAGTCTGCACAACGAAATTCGAACCTTCAAAATCTCCCGCGTCATCTCAAGCAAACTCCTCGAAGAAATGTTCGTCGCCCGACCGGACTTCTCCATGGAAGAATATTTAGGCGATGCCTGGATCATGATCCCTGAAGGCACGCTCTACGATGTCGAATTGATATTTACCCCAAAAGTCGCCCGCAACGTCGCCGAGGTCCACTGGCACAAAAACCAGCAGTGCGAATTTCTCGATGACGGCTCGCTCCGTTTCCGCGTCACCGTCGACGGACTCAACGAAATCTCCTGGTGGATTATGGGCTACGGCGACCAGGTTCGCGTAATTCGCCCGAAAAAACTCGCCCGATCAATCAAATCCACCGCCCAAAAAATCATGAACCTTTATCAGGAAACTTTGGATCATGCGAGCATTCGTTGAACGTGTTTCTGAAGCTTGTGTCAAAGTCAATGACGAAATCATCGGCCGAATCGGGCCGGGATTGCTCGTCTACCTCGGTGTGGAAAAAGGCGATTCCGACGCCGACGTCGCGTACATCGTGGAAAAAATCCGCTACCTGCGCATTTTCGAAGACGATGCGGGCAAAATGAATCTTGAGGTCAGCCAGGCCGGTGGTCAGATACTCGCCATCTCAGCGTTCACCCTCCAGGCCGACGCCCGTAAAGGTCGCCGACCATCCTTCGACAACGCTGCCTCACCGGAATTAGCCAATGATTTATATTTGAAGGTCGTCGCAGGTTTGACTGCCGCCGGCCTGACCGTTCAGACCGGCCGATTCGCCGCAAAAATGGCCGTCACCGCCGTCAATAACGGCCCCATCTGCCTGCCCCTGGATTCCCGCCGGTTGTTTTAACGCTGATTGATAAAAATCGTCTCCATCACCCTTCTCGGCGCAGGTCGGCGGAAGGTAACGGTCGGATAGCCCAGCGTTAGCGCCGAGATTACGTGCTCTTTGGCTGGAATTCGCATCGTCGATTTGAGATTTTTGTGTTTGCCCGCCGCCACGCTCAGATAGCCGTTATAACACGCCCCCACACCGATCGTCTCACAATAAATAACCGCGTTCTGTGCCGCGATCCAGCCGTCTGCCACCGACATCTCATCTTTATTCGGCACGGTGAACACCAGCAGCGTCGGCGTGTTATGCAGAATGGAATAATCCGACGCCGGATACGCGATTCTCTGGAAATCGTTTTTATAGACCTTCAGGAGCTTGGGCGGAAAACCCAGAAGCTTCCAGATCAGCGGAAAACCTGGCACGGCGAAAAGTTTTAAAAGCTTTCGGAAATGCTCGGAAATGCCCTGATTGATCTGCTCGATGATTTGCTGATCGGTATAAACATACGCCTTCACTCGGTGAAGGTTCTTGGCGCTCGGTGCCACCGACGCCGCCTCGATAATTCGCTGCAGATGTTCCCTGCTTACCGGCTCAGGCTTATAAAATCGTCCGCTCCGTCGAAACTTCAGCAAGTTCATCATGTCCGCAGAAGAAATGGCCGGCCTGGATTCACCATCCCCCGCCGAGACCCCACCGAGGTTAATCGCCCCCTGTGGACACACCGCGTAGCAATGCCCGCAGTTCATGCAGAAAAACGATTTGACCGAATCGATTGTCGGACCAGGCTGAATCACGCCCTTGGTGCAAACCTTATGACACAAATTACACTTCGTACACTTTTTCTCGTCAATGATAATCATGAGTCTTCCCTGAACAATATTTCGTTCAATGAACCTTTATTTACCCGCTAAGCCGTTTTTTTGCCATTCAATTTTATCATCATGCCCCCGCACTCTTATTGGAGTGCTCTTTGTTCTTTACTTTTTTACTGCCGTTGACTATGATTTATGCTCTTTTGGACAAGTGGTCTTATTCATGGAGCGCATAAGCATGACAAGGAATCATGAAAACAAAAATGGCAAAGGGTTTTGTTTGTGGTTTACAGGCCTGCCGTCGGCGGGCAAGAGTACGATCGCGGAGATCGTCCTGGCCGAACTGAAAAAACGGAACGTCAAAATCGAGCTCTTCGACGGCGACGTCGTCAGAACCCATTTGTCCAAGGGCCTGGGCTTCTCCAAGGAAGATCGCGACACCAATATCCGACGCATCGGTTTCGTCTGCAATCTCCTGACGCGTAACGGCGTCAATTCCATCGCCGCCGCTATCAGCCCCTATCGCAATATCCGCGACGAAAACCGAAAAATGATCGCCGACGACGGCGGGAACTTCATCGAAATCTACGTCAGTACGCCGCTGGACGTTTGTGAAAAACGCGACGTCAAGGGCCTCTACAAAAAGGCCCGTGCAGGACAGCTTACCGGTTTCACCGGCGTGGACGACCCCTACGAACCACCAATCAATCCGGAAATCGAGATCCGAACCGAACAGGAAGATCCGCAAACCTCCGCAGCGAGAATCTTACAATATCTGGAATCAAATCACATGATCCCAGCCGCTGAAAAAACATGCGGATGCAAAAAATCAGGCTGCTGCTCAGCCTAGGAAACTCAAAAATGCAGGATATTCGTCTATCACTGGAAGAATCGCAAAAACCGTGGGTCTTCGGGCATGTCAACCCAGACGCCGACTGCATCGGCTCTCTGCTCGTCATCGCCGGAGCACTGCGGGCGATGGGCAAACAGCCACACCTCGTATTGCCGACGGAAACAGTGAGCCAAAAATATAAATTCATGCTCGATCTGGCACCGGAATTTCTTTCCCAGCCGCCACGCCACCCTCGTGATGCCGATCTCATTATCGTGCTGGATACCGCGCTGCTCAAACGCATCAACAAACCGACGGACCTCGATATGCCTGCAGCCCCAATCTGCAATATCGACCACCACCTCGGCAACGATCGCTTCGGAACCTTTAATTGGATCGATGTCTCCGCCGCGAGCACCAGCCAGATGGTCTGCCTGCTGCTCAAAGCAATGAACGTCAATTTCACTCCGAACCAGGCAACGCTTCTCTACGCAGGGCTGCATTCCGATACCTGCGGATTCTCCCTCGCAGGCACAGACCCCATCGCTCTGGCCGTCGGATCGGAATTGGCCCGCGCAAACGCGAAAATCGGCTGGGTCTGCCAAAAGCTCCACCGAAGCCTAAAACTCAGCGAATTCAAATTGATGAAAGTCGTATACGCCAACACCCAATTGAGCCCCTGCTCCCGCGTCGCCTGGAGCACCGTCACTCAGGCCGAAATGAACGCCATCGGCGCCAAACCCATCGATATCGACGAACAGGTCTCCGTGCCGCGTTCTATCGACGGCGTGAAAATCGCGGTTCTCTTCAGCGAAACCCGACCGGGCCTCGTGCGGATCAATCTGCGGGCAGAAGATCATATCAACATCCTGCCTCTGGCAAAATTCCTGGGTGGCGGCGGACACGCCCAGGCCGCTGGCGCAACTCAGCACGGCAACTTCGACGACGTCGTCCGACTCGTCACACAAACAACCGTTGAATACCTCGACAACCCCGATGGTCTGCCTCAAAAGGAAAACGAAAAAATAAAAACAGCATAGGTGGGTTCTGCCCGCCAGTTCGGCCGATCGCAAAGCACGATCGACCTCCAATGGAGTATTTCAATGTCCGGCAAAAAAATCGAAAAAGTCGTCGTCATAGGCCTTGATTGCGGTGACCCAACCCTCATGTTCGAAAAATTCATCGACCGTCTGCCAAATATCCGACGACTCTCGGAAAATGGGCTATTCGGACCCATGCAAAGCTGCATGCCACCAATCACCGTCCCAGCCTGGAGTTGCATGGCCGCCAGCAAGGACCCCGGCCAGCTCGGCGTCTATGGCTTCCGCAACCGCGCCGACTGGTCCTACAATAAACTCTCCATCGCCACAAGCCTCGAAATCCGCGAACCACGCATCTGGGATATTCTTACCCGCGCCGGAAAAAAATCCTTCGTCCTCGGCGTGCCCGGAACCTTCCCCCCTTCCCCACTCAACGGCTGGATGGTCGGCTGCTTCCTCACGCCCAGCATCGAAAGCAACTACACCTACCCAACCAGCCTGAAAACGGAAATCGCCGAAAAATTCGGTGAGTATCATATCGATGTCAAGGGCTACCGCACGGAACAAAAAGACTGGCTGCTCAAGGAAATCTACAAAATGAGTGAGCAGCGATTCGATATGGCCCGCTATTTCATGAAAAAATGCGACTGGGACTTCTTCTGGATGGTCGATATGGGCATCGATCGCATCCATCATGGATTCTGGCAATTCATGGACTCACGCCATCATCGCTACGTCAAGGATGGCCCCTATGAACACGCGATCGCCGATTTCTACGCCTTCCTCGACGGCCAGATCGGCCGGTTGATTCAGCAGGTCGACCTCAACAAAACCGCTGTCTGGATCGTCTCCGACCACGGCGCAAAGTGCATGAAGGGCGGCGTGTGCTTCAACGACTGGCTGATCCGAAAAGGATACCTGACCCTCACTGAAAAACCCGACAAGATCACCCGCTTCGCCGATGTCAAAATCGACTGGTCCAAAACCACCGCCTGGGGCGAGGGCGGCTACTACGGCCGTTGCTTCTTCAATGTTCAGGGCCGAGAACCAAACGGCATCATCCCCCAAAAAGATTACCCCGCCTTCGCACAAAAACTCATCGACGACCTGACATCCATGGTCGATAACGAAGGCAAGCCTATGGGCACGAAAGTCTATCAGCCAAACAACCTCTATAAATCCGTCCGTGGTACACCGCCCGACCTCATCGTCCTGTTCGGCAATCTCGACTGGCGAAGCGTCGGAACCGTCGGCAATCCTGACGTCTACACCTTTGAAAACGATACCGGACCCGACGATGCCAACCACAACACTCATGGCATCTTCGTTTGCTCCGACGCCAACTCCGCCGCAAAACCGGGCCGGCGCGATATCACACTTTACGATTTTGCGCCCACGGTCCTCACGCAATTGGGCGTGCCCGTCCCATCCGACATGATCGGCCGAAATATCCTATAATATCTGTATTACCAAAGCGCATCGTTTGATAAAATGATATAAACCGGGCATAAACACAGGGCGAAGAAAAAAGGAAAAGTATCATGCGATGCTTTATTGCTCTGGAACTCAACGATGCGATCAAAGATCAGCTGCAGGCCGCTCAGGATTTATTCAAAAACATCGGCGGCCGTGTCGGATGGACTACACGCAACCAAATGCATCTTACTATCAAATTCCTCGGTGAAACCGCCGAAGAACTGATCCCCGAAATCGTCGATCAGCTTCAGCACGTCGCCGACGCCGTCCACCCCTTCGAATTCGTCGTCGAAAAACTCGGCGCCTTCCCGCCACGTGGCCAGCCTCGAATCCTCTGGGCAGGAATTCGTTCCTGCGAGCCGCTCCATCAGCTTCAAAAACTCATCGAAGAAAAAATCTCACCACTTGGCTTTCCACCAGAAAAACGTGACTTCGCCCCCCATCTCACCCTTGGCCGTGTTCGCGAACCCGTCGATACCCGCCGCTGCCGCGACCTCCTCGCACAAAGTACGAATTTCCTCGCCGGCACTCAATCCGTCAATCGAATCGTCCTCTTCTCCAGTACCCTCAAGCCTTCCGGCGCCGAATATACCCCCCTCGCCGAAATCCCCTTGATCGATTAAAACTTACATTATAAAGTCGCAGTAAATTTTCGCCATCTAATCCTCCTGGTGACACTCCTTAGACGATTTTTTCCTCTATTGACTTTTCCGAGAATGATGATTATAATGATCACCAAATTGATCATTATGATCATATAGGCAGTTTATGTCAGATCGAGATCAGTTAATATTAAAGGAATTACGTTCGAACGGCCGGCTCTCTGTGGAAGAACTCGCCCATCGCTGCAATTGTTCCGCCGTTACGATCCGCCGTGCCCTGCAGGATCTGCAGGACAAGGGTTTGATCGTTCGCACCCCCGGCGGAGCCATACCGGTCGACCATATCGGAATGGAAGTCGCTTTTCCAGAAAGAGTTACGATCAATGCCGACTGCAAACAGCGAATCGCAGCCGCAGCCGCCGGTCTGGTGAAGGACAATTCCGTCATCATGCTCGATAATGGTTCCAGCGTCTACCTCATGGCGGATTATCTGGGCGAAAAACGCAATCTGACGATCATTTTGTTCTTTCTTCCCCTGCTGAGCAAGCTTTCGATCCGACCAGATTGGCGGATCATCCTGGCCGGCGGAGAGCTCCGACCCTCCCGCTCGGATATCGTCGGCCCGCTCACCGAAGATTTCATTTCACGACTCCACGCCGATCAGTTATTCTTCGGCGCCGACGGCCTCGATGTCGCCAAAGGCATTTCCACCGTAGACCCCGAGTCGGCCCGCCTGACACAAATCCTGGCTAAATCCTCAGCCAGGAAAATCCTCCTGGCCGACAGCTCCAAACTCCACCGCCGGGCGACCTTTTCCGCCATCGGCTGGGACAGCATCGATCAGTGGATCACCGACAACGGAGTTGAAGAGGAAAATCTGAACTCCATTCGCGCCAAAGGAGTTATGATCGATATCGTTTAATTATTCTGTTTGATTTTAATAAAAAACTTTTTCCTTTTATGGAGGCATTGAATCCATGACATCTGTCGTAAACGCGAAAGAAAAAAAATGTTGCTGCTGCTCGAAGTCGGCTCAGGGCAAATACGATCCGACGCCCTACGCTCTTGATCTCAAACAATGGCCAAAAATCGTCACTCCTCTGCCCGGTCCCAAAAGCAAGATCATGCATGAGGAAACGGCCAAAATCATGAAGGGCCTTTCCGGCCAGGTCAAACTCTTCCCCGTGGTCTTCGATGAAGGCAAAGGCTGCACACTCACCGATATCGACGGCAACAAGTACATTGATTTTTCCAGTGGAATTTACGTCACCACCCTCGGCCACTGCCACCCGAAAATATCCGAGGCCGTTGCACACTGGGCACACCGGCTGATGAACGCCCATGACTTTACTACCCCCGTCAAACACGCCCTTCTGGAAAAGCTGCTCAAGGTACTTCCCAAAGGCTACGGCGGAGTCCAGCTCTACGATTCCGGCACCACAGCTGTTGAAGCTGCCGTCCGAACCGCCCGCGCCGCAAGCGGCAAACATTAATTCCTCTCCTGCTTCCAGGACTTCCACGGCAAGAGTGGATGTTCCATTTCTCTCGCACGAATGAACAAGATCAACGGACCGACCCGTATGCCGGGCTTCTACATGCTGCCGCGTCCCGACACCTATCGGCCGTGGTGGACTCGTCCCGATGGTTCGCTCGACACCGAAAAATACCTGGAATTCTACGATACCTTCATCAAGGAAGGCACGACCGGTCAGATCGCCGCGATCGTCCTCGAACCTATCCAGGGCTGGGCGGGCAGCATCTTCCCGCCCGACGATTTCTTCCCCAAACTCCGTAAGTGGTGCGACGATCGAAAAATCCTCCTGGTCGACGACGAAGTCCTCTGCTCCATGGGCCGAACCGGATATTACCTGACCGCAGAGCATTGGAACGTTACTCCGGACATTGTCACACTCGGTAAGGGCTTCGGCAACGGATTCCCCGTCACCGCGATGGTAGTCAAAGAGGAATACGCCGAGGCAGTCGATAAAATTTCCGCTTCCACAAGCTACGGCGGAAACCCGATGGCCTGCGCCGCAGCCCTGGCCAGCATCGAAGTCATCGAAGAAGAAGGCCTGCTCCAGCACGCAAAAGACCTGGAACAAAACATCTTCCTGCCGAAACTGGCGAAAATGAAACAAAACCACAAGATCGTCGGCGACGCCCGGTGCATGGGATGCCTCATGGGCATCGAGCTGGTCAAAGACCGAACCACCAAAGAACCCTTCGAACAGGCCGGCAAACTGGTCTACCAACGGGC
>CAYMXC010000047.1:0-11541 GCA_964394135.1 uncultured Phycisphaerae bacterium | reverse complement strand
GCCGCTACCAGTGTCCAGGCCCCAACGGCCTTGTACTGTAGCGTATATTTCTGGACATCCTTGACGCCACCTGTACCCGAAAGCGGATTATTGACCAGGTTGCAGGTGTTGGCGGTGAATGTAAGCGTCGAGCCGCCCTCGGCCAGGCCGTTACCGAATACGATCACAATAGCCGAGTTGGCGACCGTGTCGGCCAGCAATTCCGTGACTTCGCCCTTACCACTGATCGGATAGGTAACATTGACGATGACGGAGTCATACCCCTCGACGAGATAATCGATCAGGCCTTCGGCGGTCACAGGGCCAGTAATCAAGCCGTTGTCGATTTCTAGTGAAAGGTTTTCAAAACCAACCAGAGAAGAGCCGCCAACGCTGCATGTGGTCATCTTCGCCAAAAACGGCTGGGTGGGAGATGGCGACATTGCCGCATTGGTTCCGGCTGCCGCATCCTTGGCGATAAAGCTCATATCGGCCATAACGAGCGGCTCTGAACCGCTCGAAAGGGTGAGCCTGGAAACCTTGCAGCCCAGAAGCTTGATGGCAGGCATGGTATTACCTGAGGACGCCCAGGCCTTCTCAATGGTATAGCTGGGCACCGCATCCGATATTCGGGTAACACACCCCGCTATGATCGACTTGAATTCCGGATAGATCGGGGTCTTCCACGTCGGTTGAACCTTGCGGCCCACGGCCACATGACTATACGAATGAGGATAGCTCGACGCGAGAATCTGCTCCCAGAGCTCCCGCTCAATGCCAGGATTCATGTCTGTTTCTGCCGCAAGTGGCAGATTGATCTGTCCGGTACCCGGATCGGTCCCCCAGGTTGATTCCTCCACGATCCTCGCTACACACTCACCGCCAATATGTTGACTCTTTGCCATTATTATGCTCCTGTAATAGTATTATCGGGTTCCCAGTAATTGACTGTCAGTCGTATCGTAAAGCCTTTGCGGTAAATACCGCCCCCCTCTGCCTCAGGTAGATTTTGAAATTTAAACCCTGCCGTAGCCGACCAGCTTGTAACAAAATCAAGGCCGAACGACGGCTTGCCCTTCCAGAGTTCCTTCATGACTTTCCATTTGAGATCATTAATCCTTACCAAACCCCAATCAAGGTCGACCTCGATTAAAATCTCGAATATCTCCTGAAAATTCGACGTGGCATTTCCGGCCATGGTGTCAGCCCAAAAATCAAGTTGCTCCATCTTAAGCGACGGCAGATCAGACGTAATCGGCCGATCAGGAGGCTCAACCATACGGTCGATACGATTGAATCGATTTCCAGGTTTGATAATGCTCAGCAGGCTGCTGCCTTTCGAAAACAGGTAGTCATCCCAGATCGCACGATAGATTGCAGTTGATGGATCATCGCTCATTTTTGCGCCAAAATTTCATTTATTGCTACGACTAAAGGATCGATCAGCCTTTTCATTTGCTCGCCCGTCAATTCGTCGAATTCAAATATCGGCCTGGCCGGTACGCGATAGGTCCGACCATCCATTTTTTTGAGCATTCTCCAAAGACCGAAGGAATACTCAGACCAAACGTATGGTTTAAGATTTCGCCTGGTAGATGTCGCACGTCGTGGATTTGGGGTTTTCACCTGTACGTTGCGAAAGAATCGATCTCTCATTTCCTGATCGAATTTAAATTTTGAGGTCGTTC
The DNA here is from genome assembly GCA_964394135.1 of uncultured Phycisphaerae bacterium. Lineage (GTDB taxonomy): Bacteria > Planctomycetota > Phycisphaerae > JAAYCJ01 > JAAYCJ01 > CAYMXC01. Next base: position 9,874 of record CAYMXC010000047.1, on the reverse strand, counting down.
CCGCATGATGCCCAGCCAGATAACTGACGCGAGAACCGAAAGTTACGTTCATACTGGTCGGTTCGATAACGGTATCTGGAGACGTTGCCGCCAACGATCGTGCGGCCAATCCAGTATCCCTCAGAGTCTGAACGCTGGTCTTTTTTGCCTCCAAATCAGCCCGCGAAGCGATCTTCTTTCCGCTACCGCGACGCCTCAGCAAAACCGTTACATCAGATAGCGGTTTCCATCCACCAGATTCTCCCCGGCTTTTTGCGTTAAATGATTTTTGAGCAAATGACAAACCAATTACCCCCACCTGAGCAAATGCGGTTTGCATTCGCTCTTGATTCTTGGTAATAGCCAAGGCGGCATGTTCCAGCCGCTTCGATACATCCAGAGGCATTGTTACCATTGGGGCAATCACGTTAATATCCTGTTCTGCTTGAAATCCTTGTCCAGATAATCACTGGTTTGCGTTTCCGTCCCGGAGTGGCCGTAGGCAAACTGGCTTTGCAGGCTCACACCATCCGGTAATTGATACTCGCCCGCCCGAATCGCTTTAAAATCGGCAATCGCCGCATCCACGCGATCCTTGAGGCCTTCACCTCCGGTCCCTCTGGCCATCGTAGAACGTCTGGTGTATAGCCTGGCTGCCGCAATATCCACAACCCACTCGCGGAGCATCCCAGACATCGATGTCAGTGAGTCGCCCGTAAGCGGCGTCACACATGCCGGTTTTAATGCTGCATCCACACGCTCTTCTGCGTAGTTGATACATCGATCGATATAGGCGAGCTGGTCGGCAGAGTAATTTTCCGTCAATTCCAGCCCTAGCCAGCCCTTGACGTTCTCTTCGCCGAACTCGTCTTCGATATCCTGTCTTGTCGCGTATCGAGTACTCATATTTCACCCATAAAAAAGGCCGGCCGACATAATCGGCTCGGCCCTGAAAGGAGAATGCGCCAGTCGGCGACGGTATCACGTAAACGTACCCTTAATGCAATACTGCCAGTAGCCGTATGCCAGTGCATAGCGTGCACGACAACCATAGAGATATTTTTCTCGTTTGAATTCTTCCTCTGAACCGGACGCCAGGCTGTTGAATTCAAGCGGCTCACGATCCTGGAAGACGAAGGGCCGAACTTCCGTATCGGTCTTGCATAGAAAGACTGAATACGGATCGGTCAATCTGGCAAACGGATAGATTGTAGGAACGGCCACAGGTACATTGGTGGTGCTCGAGATAATCGTTGCCTTCAGCGCTGTCAGCCATACACCCCAATATGAAGGATCGACAATCAGGATCAACCCATTGGTATCCAGCGACATAAACTCTCCCTGGTCATCCTTCAGTTTAAGCATCTGGGCAATCATCTTATTCAGGAGCTCTTTGCACTCGTCGACAGTCGGATCTGTATGATCCGTTGCGTCGAGCGTTATGATATTGCCTTGGGCCCCGGAATCACCCGACACGTGATTGCTGGAGAAGAATGGAACACCATCATAAGAGTTGTAGCCAGATGAGTGGCCATTATTGATCAGATTGGCAAGCAAGCTATCTGGGTACGATGCGGCACGCTTTGCCAGTTCGCGCACACGAATAATGATTTGGCCTAGCTGATCATCTGCAAGTTCATCACGATCAACCTCTATCGTCGCTTCGTACTTGTGGTTGACTATGTCGTAGCTTTCAGTACGAAGCCCTTTGGCTAGCCGCCCACTGCCCCACTCCCGCATCTGCGGAACCGATCCGAGCCATTTGTAGCTCTCGCTGGCCCCCGTACTCTTAATTCGTGTCGTAAGCTGCTGATAAATGGTTGCTACGGCGTTAAACGCCGCAAAAAAGTTTCCCTTCAAGGATGTGGTGGTCATTCCTGTGTTAATAATGGTCGACATATCTATCTCCTGATATTGTGTTTTGCGTAATTATTCTCGGTTATCCTTTTACGTCCAAAAGAACTTCGACCGATCCGATTTCAATAAGCTTGTTGGCTGTGCCGCCAGTATCATCCGCAACACCGGTCAATTCAATGTCAAGCATGTCGCCGGCAGCCAACCCTGTCGAAGTTATCACAAAATCGTAATCTGCGAAGGAGCTCGTCAGAGTCTGGGCTGCAGTTGCGCAAAGGTCGGCACTAACCCCAGCTTCCCCATTCGATTTATAGGCCGTAACGTCGATGGTCTGAGATACCGCAACATTTCCTGTAATTCTGGCGTGAACCCTGACTGTGACAGACTGATTTGCGACATATTCGGCTGGAAGACCGAAAAAGAATCTGCATTTGTTGGTCTTGCTGTTTGCATTCGCCGCTTCACCGATCAGTTTCGGCGAGTTCGTTCCGTGCGATCCTGGCGTAATGCCAAATGCCCCTGAAGGAGTACCGGCCGAATTGCCAAGAACCGCAAGTGTCCCGGTAACCCGCATATCGGACAGCGGGATGTTGTAGGGCTGATCATCCTGCTGGGCGATGTAGGTCCTGGCCAACGGGGTAGTGATCGGCGGCTCGGCCTTGGCGTGGACTAAAATCGTATTGGCGGCAAGCAAGCATACCTGCCAGCCGACAAACGAGTTCGCGGTCGGCGTGTACGTCAGCGTATCATCGGCGCTGGCGTAGACGGCAGATTTGTTGTGTGCCTCATCCGCACCTACGAGTGCATGCGAGAAATAAGCGTCAGGAAAGACCCGAACGCTCTTGTCGCCGCTTGAACCGGTATTGTTGACTTCCTCATAGGCGACACCTGCGAATTCATCGCCTGCCACCAGTGGGCGAACATAACCGGAACTGAATCCGAGAAGTGCACCCTTGTAGATGTGGGTCGTCGCCAGGACCTTGAGCGAACGAAGTTCATTGTCAATAAACCGGTCAACGTTTCGATTGGCTGATAAAGTCATAATATGCTCCTTGAAGCTGCGCCTTTAAAAGGCTCCTGGTTAACGGGTGATACCTGCCGCCTTTTTGTTCTCATCCGAAAGTATATCGGATGACATGTTCGCAATTTCCGAATCAGTATATCCAGCATTGCGGAGACTCTGGACGATGTAAATTCCCTCATGCCCCGCAAGCTGAGCCTCTTTGTGCTCAGAAAATTCCTGAACGGCCTTTGAAACCACATCCTTGGCCTTGCGTGTCTTATCGTCTGGGCCGGCCTTACCTTTGTCGATCTCCCGGAACAATGCCGGATCACGCTGGCGGTAATAATTCATCCGCTGAGTGGTCAGAGGCACCTGACCTTCAGAGAATTGCTGGGTAAGTTCCTGCTTTCTGGCATTGATCAGGAGTGGCTCCTCAGTCGACCGTTCCGCCGGCGACATCCGGCCTTCCCGAACCATCTGCTCGCAGAAGTTTCGAATCTCCGACTCACAGGCCTGGGAATTGATCTGGCTGAGGATTTCGGTTTTAACCTCATCCTTTGCCGCTTTTACCGCCATATCGATCATGGATTTGACTTCAGACTCAGAAAACGTCTTAGCGGGCTGCCCTGTCGGTGTTTGTTCCGGTGGGGTTGTCTGCTGTTGAGTTGCCTGGGTCGCGTTATTTGTTGTAGTTTCTGACATTTCGTCGATCTCCTGTAAAATATCCAGGCCGGATAATTCATCGGCCAACGATTTCAGTTGTTTCACCTTCACACTTGTATTATCGGCACCGTTCACGATCGAGTAGGCCCGATCGCAAAAAGCATTGATGACACGTCGGAGCTTTTCGTTGGTTTCGTAGTCAGCCAGGACCTGCTCAAGGGATGGCATATCGGAAAAATCGATACTTTCGTATTCGCCATCTTTATCCTTGAATTCCACATCTGCAAGCCCCTTTACCTGGGGAACATTGGCGCCCAGCCATGCCAGAGCACGTAAATATGGCCCCTTGCCCTGCAGGTCGGGATATATTTCGACTGAACGTTTTTTGATGAGACCCTGTTTCAGGCACTCCATGAACTTGTCGGGAATCTGCCTGATGTCGGCCAGTAGAGAATCGCCTTTGACATAAAGCTTTTTGATCCAGCCACAGGATGCGCCCTTGGCTGACCGCTTGCCCTGATCATCCGGGTGATCGACATAACAGGGGGCTTCGTGGAATTTGGGATCATAAGAATCCGCAATAGCAATTAGGTCATCACGGGTATATTTACCCTGTGGATATTGGCCAGCAGCGAAGATTTCGACTCCGGTTAGCTCGGCAAAGTTGTCGGTCTGTTTGTTCTTTTCTGGCATCGGTTTTCACCTCTGCCAGTATTTATCGGCAATTAGTCATTTTTTGGGCAGGACAAGCGATGGGTCTATCGGTTGATACCGAATCCCCTTATCGCCAGGGTAAGGATTGGAGTGATCATGTTTGCCAGTCAAGATAGCCCAAGGAATTCCTCTCGGAAATGCGAGACACGAAAAGGTGTTTTTGATAGAATTTCTGCAGTTCGCACATCTCCATGCGTTGTTGAATGGAATATCATTTTGATCCATAATCAACCTCGATTAATGACAAAAACAACTCAGTTTCACTGATCAATTTTGCCTCTAAAACAACAAACTGACTATATCGTTTAAACAAGACCTCTTGCTGTTCTGGATGTATTGAAACGCCTGATATATCCACGCCATTTTTTCCGAGAATCGTCATATTGACTTTCCATTTTCCACCGACCTTGAAAACTCCCGGAGTTTTCGCTGTAGACATATATGCATTATACACGATTTTGGCGTTTACGTGGTGAGATTTTTTGAATATCTCAAACTTCTCACGATCATCAAATCCCAATATCCGATACAGTTTTCCGCTTATCTTGTTCCCTTTTAGCAAGGCCCTGTCAAGGTGGCTCACCAATCTTGCCTGGTCGCGAGTAAGATCTTCATTATCTCTGAGCTTTTGGTTAATAGCCGCAAAATATTTCTTATTGTAATCAGTGTAATCGCGGACCGTTTCGCGCTCTGCCGAGTTCAGTTTTCGGACAAATGCTGCCGCCTCTTCCACTACACCATCTTGGATATCTCGACCGGATACCGCAATAGCCTCTGCAGTCAACCGCTGTCCAGAAGCTTGCTCGATTTTTTCTATGATTGTTTTGGAACCAACCGTTGAGTCGGCTATCAAAACTTTAGCTATTTCGTCAATATCAATCTCGATACCGCTACTTAAAGTGCGAACCTCGCCGCCATCGAGAGTGATGGTCTCAGGGGGCCGCATTATCCTATGTGCATCATCAACTAAAAGAACTTCATGGGTACACCTGCATTGGTAGTCCCAGGAACCGGGCCAGTGCGTCGACCAGAATGGGTCTTCTTTCGGAAGCTCTACACCATCCAGTACGGCATGGTCAGGCCTTGTGCGTTCATCGTGTGTTGCGACATACCGGAAACCCCAAATCGTATCCGTGATATCGGGATCGAAATAGGCCGCTCGTTCGCCGGCACCGTAGCCGATTCCAACTTCGGTCCGATACAGGTTTTCGACCAGCCACGGCCTTGCCTCATCAATTCCACTGCTGGCGACAAAATCCGCAACGCGTGCCTTGAAATCCTTTACACTAAGCCCTTCCTTGATCGACTGTGACACCATCCCCTGCAGGCGATCGACGACAAAATCGCGGGAGTCGGTCGCCATCTGCTCCGCCACCGAGTTCAAGAGAATTTTCGCCTCGATCAGTGATTCATGGTTTAAATTCTGCGCGTCTGCGAGAGCATTAATTGCAGACTCGAATGGAGAGATGGATTCCGTGAAAACGATATGGACCGGCCCGACAGCACCAAATCTTTCAAGGGTATCATGCCGACCGGCAAGCATAGAAAGGAGTAATAAATCGGTCAGGAACGAAACTTGCTCTTTTGCAACCGGTAATCGTCGTTGCCAGATGCGTTTATTTACCTTAAGGGGCCTGACTTTTTTTTTATGGTTCTGGCCCACTGCGAGAAAAGATTGCCACCCTCGCGAATCGCAATCTCTTCAAGAGAATTTCGATTTCCGCGCTCCGAAAATGGCTGGAATGGAGTGGCTTGTGATACCGGCTTGACTAACACTTCCTGTCCTGCCTCGGGACGCGGAACACCATAAGTCTTGGTGATGTAATCAATGGGAATCTCGTAGCCCATCTGCTGTAATGTCTGGTCGACTTTCACTCGTTCGGTCAGGTTTTCTCCGGACGACGCCTTGGTTTTATAGAGCGGGATAGGGCCGGTATATCCCGCAAAATTGAGCTGAATACAGGCCTTGAAAAGCTGCTCGGATATTACAGCATCCAGTTCTCCGGCGTCGGTTTCCGTTATCTCCCCGCGGACCTGATTATGAACTTCGCCCAGGCTGCGGGCGCCGACGTCAGTAACCTGCGTGGAAAGTATCTGACCTAAAATGACGTACGTGCTCATACGATCCGAGTATTCCATGAACGGAGAATACCAGTCGGCGGATGCACTGCGTTTTGGCTCAAGAGTGTCAAGCTCTACCCCTTCGGGCCTGCGGAACCAGGATTGAGTTTGCAGGCTGGCCAAAAATTTATCCAGATTGTTTTTGTCGTCCGGCTTCAGATTGCCACGAACCGTTGCGACAATGATCGGCATCCCCAATCGCTGCACAGCCAGGGCCCAGAACTTCCAGTTGTTGGTTTTGAAATAATACGGCCAATAACATGCCTGCAAAATCGATCGTCCGTATGGGTCCTCATGCTGCTGATCGTGAGTAAAGCGAATAAATTTATTTACCGGAACCTCTTCGCCTTCGACCGGCTGAGCCTTAGTCAAAAGCCGCAGTTCATTGTTGATACCAAAAACATAATCTTTTGGGTTACGTGATCGAATCTCCCGCGGCATCCACCGGCCGCTACGGCTCTCCCACATGATTTCCCCTACGCTGTAGCCCTTGACAATAGCGTCCAGCATTTCTCCGACATCCTGCCGCCAGTTTGTTATGTTACGAATGCAGTCTTTGCAAAATTGAACGATATTATCGTCGGCGCCGTTCGGATCGATATCCCACGGCTTGGATAGTACAGCACGTTTCCGGGTTGCCCAGTGCGATCCGATCAATGGATCAAGCCGAAGCATTTCATCATAGAAGTCCAACCCCTTACCCTTGGAAAACTTCTGTAACACAATATCCTGATTTTCCAGGATATTGTTGATAATCCATTGTTCCCATCGTGCCCGAACCTTGATTGTATCAAACTCACCCATAAGGGCTGCTTGATCGCCCAAAAACCTCGCTTTGATTTTATCTAAAATACCGTATCTCATACCCAATAATCGGTATTATGCATATGGGCTCTGCCCGCCCGTGCCCAAACATGAGAAATCTACCGCCAAACCCACCTGATTGACACAACCGTACCGAACTGCATCCATCCAGTGATCAGAAACGCCATCCTTGAGCGGCATATCGGTCGTAACCTTCGGCGGATAACTGTAGGTTTCGAAGGCTTCGGTGGTTTTCGGACATTTAGCAATATCCACAAAAAGCCTCCGTACCCCCTTACCATTCCGGATGAGCGAGCGAACTATTTCAACACCCGCGGGAATCGATCGCTTTGACTCCTCAGTTGTATACTGAACGCACAGCCCAAAAGTGTCGGCCATGAACTGGATTGTTGAAATCCCTGTGTCGTTCTCAGCGTCGCCAGCAGGATCGCCCCATAGTGCATCTAGACGATAACCGCGATCGACGATACGCTGCCCGAAAACATCGCGGGCGCAATTTGGCGGACAAACCTCATCGAAAATCACCCATCGATCTGGATCGGATTGAATATCGTGTTGAACGAACAGGCAGACTGGCTGACGATAGCCGAAATCTAGCCAGGCGTATGTAGGTAATTCGGGATTGTACACCCAATCCAGGCCGCTTTCGTTGCGATCAAAATTCGCATAAACCACGCCTTCGGCGGCACACCAAAGACCCAATCGTAGCCGTTTGTGATACACTCCGGCAAGTTGATCGAGCTGATTGATGAAGATTTCCCCGCTTTTCGTCCAGGCCCCTGCTTGGTGATCGTACAGGTGCGGGTTGTCCTCATGAACGCTCTTTAATCTCAGGAATTTCCCTTCACCCGCCTCGACATTCAGCCAGTGCGACGGAACGGATGGATTGCAGTCACAAATGAGCTGCTGGTATGGCATTACTCCGTTTCTTAGCCGTGTCGAGGCAAGGATATTGACGTTTGCTGACTGCGTTTCAGTAGCCTCGAAAATGGCAATCATATCATACTCGCTCGACATGATCCCCTCCCAATCGTCTATACCCTTGACGACAATTTCAGAGCCATTTGGGTAACGGTAATTATGTCTGTTCTTCCGATCGAGCAGCCGACCACTGGACCCGAGCAAAGCCGGATGTCTCGGAGGTAACACCTTTTCCTCGAATGTTACCAAAACCGAGTCGGTCATGCTCGCCCGGGTCTGACGACACAAAAGCGCTCGCATACCCGGGTACTTTTCGCAGCACAGATGGACTTTTTCCAGAATCCCGCGGGTCTTGCCGGTACCAGCGGGCCCCTCCACCAGAATCTTGAAATCTCGACGATGAAATGCCTCGAGCGCGGCGCCATAGGGTCTATAGTGTCTGTTTTCAGGTTTCGATGGATCGGACGTAATTTCAAAGGCACCCATTACACCAAATCCTGATCAATCCCCTCGTAGATTTTGACAACAGGCTCAAGGTTGCCGGTTATTTCCTGCTTCTTCGGCTCTTCCAGCCCCAAAAGTTCATCAAGCCGCTTCCTTGCGAACAGCCTTATTTTTGCTGGTTTAGTCTCGTCGGCGATTATTTCCTCATAAAATGCCATTGCGTCGGCTTGCATTTCCTCGCGCGTACGATTGCGACGGGCAATGAGTTCCCTGCGAGCACGGCTGATGTAGATGTTTGCCTGTCGCCATTTAATGCCATAGGTTTCGATCATCGCCTTTTTAATCTCACCGTCGCGTTTGCCTTTCGAGATCAAATCGAGGGCGAAATCGACCCTGTCGTCTGCGCCGGCCTTGGTTGTTTTATTTATTCCTGCCATACCCAATTATCGTCCATGCAGTTTATTTGCCGGCACGGAAATGGCGGAGGGCTTTGAGTTTTAGGTTGTGTACGGCTTGTTGTGACAGATGTAATTTTTTGGCAATTTTCCTCTCTGACAACCCCCCCCAAAAATAATTTTTAATAATTTCTGCCTGCCGTGGGGTTAATTTGGGAAGGATTTTGTTGAGACGTTCCCTCAAATCAGCGTTAACAACAACCTCGGACGGGTCAACTGCTCGCTCATCTGCCATGATGTTGACGTGTTCTTCTTCGGTCGACTCACTGGCCAGGCTCGAATAGCCAAACACCGCCCGCGGACGGATTTCGTCTTCGATCGCCATGAACTGCGTCGGCTTCATGTTGAGCTTTTTGCTAATTCGGTATGGCGTCGGCTCCTTCCCGGCATTCTCAAGCTCTCGCTGGATTACATCAACCGCTTTCTGAATTGCCCTCGTCGATCTCGGTACCCAATCCTGCTCGCGGAGTTCGTCCAGGATCGCCCCGCGGATCGGGCGGGCACAATAAGTTTTAAAACTGTAGCCCAACGCCGGCTTGAAACGCTCAACCGCTCGGATCAGTCCCCGGTTGGCCATCTGCAGGATATCATCGAACTCTACGCATTTAGGCAGCTTGGCATAAACCTTGGCGGCATGGTAACGGGCCACAGGTAGATACACCTCGACGAGCCTGTTCCGATCCTCTACCCCCTTTGACTTCTGATAGTTATCCCAAAGTTGCTCAATAATCTTCGTGCCCATGCTGATAAATTAACGCGGCAAAAACCATTGTCAAGCGTGCGCATTGCGTGCGCACTTCATTGGGTTTATCAAGGATTTTACGGGCTATAATGGGAATATATTTATTTCGCAAGTATGTATTGTTGCATGAGTTATAATGCTTTGCGAAACATT
>CAYMXC010000046.1:0-11591 GCA_964394135.1 uncultured Phycisphaerae bacterium | reverse complement strand
TCGTATCGACGCTTGGGGAACAGACAATACCTCCGCCGAAGCTATATCGGATCGGGGAGGTGATACAATATTCGGGTTACTCCCGTCAGACGATTCACAACTATACGGCCATGGGTCTCATTCGTGAGAGTCGATGGACACAAACGGGTCATCGGTTATATGATGCCGAGGTTTTTCGACGGCTGGCCGTGATCAAAGAGTTGAAGTCGCGCTATTCTCTGGCTCAAATCAAGAGCGTATTTGAACAGACACATTTTTAAAAGAAGAAGATGTAGTTTTTAACAACGGCTTTTTAAAAAAGTTTTCGGGGATGGAGCCCCAAAATGAAAGCTGGATGGCTTAAACTTTTTATAAAAGAACTATCCGACAAGTGGCAGATTCCGATATTTTTGATATCTATGGCCCTGGCGGGAACGGGGATTTACCACTTGATGTCGAATCAGAAGCGTTCGACCATCCAGGAGTGCATCAAGCTCTGCCAAACACTGGCCGAAGCAGGAGATTATCCGCAGGCCGGCAAACTTGCCGGTCAGCTTCTCGTGGACAAGAGTATCACGGAGGATCAGCGTAAGCAGATACACGGCCTTCTGGCGAGGATGATTCACGATGCCGAAGCAGCGGAAGTGGTACACAATCCCAAACTACTAGCCGGCTTTCACCGTCATTTTTCGCTGGCGACTCAAAACCGGGGATTGACCGAGCAGGAACGATTGCAGTTGATGGATGTTTATCGATGGGAAGGGAAATACCTGCTTGCGATGGAACAGCTTCAGATGGTTCTGGATAACGATCCGCCCAACCGCAGTGCCCTACTGAAACAAAAGCTAGAGCTGCTGCCTCGGATCGGCGGGAACATCGGGGAGAAGTACGTTCAGACGCTTAATGAATTCCTTGGACGAACGGACCTGAGCGAAGAGAATCTTGTCTGGGCTGTGGATTTGAAGACGGAACTATTGCTGAAACAGGGTCAGTTCGAGAAGGCGGTGCGGTTGATCGGCCAGATACTTCCCCGCGTAAGCAAGGAACAAAACAAGCTTCGGCTTCAATACAGTCAGGCTCTTGGGCACTATACTCAGGATCAACTTGATGAGCCGGAACCAAAGCTGAGAGACATACTCGATCGACTGACGAGCCGGGAAGATCTCGATGCCAAAGTTGTTTTGCTTCTGGGCAACATCAGTTTGAAAAACGATCGGCCCGAGGAAGCGAACTCATTTTTCGATCGGGTCATTTTTTCCCATCCTCACACGGATTATCATCTGGCAGCGATTGTCGGCAGGGCCCGGTCGCAGGCGATTCTTCACCGTTATATTGACTCTCAGACGGACTTTCGCACCGCATTCAAACTGTTCGATGAAATCGGGCATAATCCACTGGTCAGCCGAGAGAAAATTTTGATCGCGATCGATGAGATATCTGAACAGCTTGCCAAAGACGGACAATTGACGCAGGCGTTGGCATTTGCGTATTTACAGGAACAGTATATGGACCTGGAAGATAATCGCGACAATCATCGCCTGCTGGCAAGAATCTGGACATGGAACCGCGAAATTGCGGAAAAGATCATAGAACGGACAGGCAAGGTTTCCTCTGATGCACTGGCGGAACAATTGAAGAAAGAGGCTCAGGACTATTACAGGAAGGCTGGGGATTATTTTCTTCGACTTTCGACGTCGCGAGGTCTTCTGGACCGGAATTCGGCCCAGGTGATGTTGCAGGCGGCGAAGTGCTATGAAAAAGCGAACCTTGCGGACAAGTCGCGTTCGGTTCTGGAGAAGTTCGTGAATGACTGGCCCTACAATAATCCTGACTTGCCAGAGGCGATGTTCAAGCTGGCGAGGATGTACCAGGGTCACAATCAACTGAGCGAGGCGGAGCGATACTATCAGAAACTGATCAGCGAATACGCCCGCAATCCGTATGGCCAACGATCGCTGATTTCGCTGGCAGAATGTTATTTCGCCCGCGGTCCGAAATTTTTCGATCGCGGGGAAAAGATTTTGCGGGACATTGTGGACGACACATCGAATCAGCAGCAATTCAAGCCGGACTCCATTCAATTCCGCGCGGCGATGTTTCTTTTGGGCAAGCTTTATCATTACAAGGGTCAATATGAGCAGAGTGCAGCGAGGCTCGAGGAGGCTCTTCAGCGTTATCCCGATGATGTATCATGCCCGGAGGCAAGGTTCCTGATTGCGCAGTCGTATCGGAAAATCGCCGAGCAGACGAGCGAAAAGATTTCGCGAACGACTGACAACGTTCTGAAGTCAAAATTGACCAGCGATTGGAAGGACAATCTCATTCGGGCGCAGGAAATGTATCAAGAGGCCATGGGGACATTTGAAAAGATCGAGACCCGCACGCGTCTGGAAGACACGTATCTTCAGCTGGCCTATGTTTATTATGCAGACTGTTTGTACGCTTTGGGTCAATATGAAGGTGCGATCAAGGCCTACGAACGGGTGATAGATCGGTATGAAAGAACATCGATCGCACTGGACAGTTATGTTCAGATCACGAACGCTTATCAGCGTCTTGGTCAACAAGGAAAGATCAAAGCCGTTCTGGAGCGGATGAAATGGCTGGTTCAGCAGTTGCCCGATCAGGCCTTTAGGGGAACCGGCAAGGCCTTTTCTCGTCAGGACTGGCTGAACTGGATCGATTGGAATTATCGCAGCGGACTTTTATTTTTGGAAGACGACCGGCGATATCTGGCCCATGGCTCGGAACAGGCTAACTTTTAAAAGGGAGACGATCGTGAGCACAACACAGAACGTTTTAACTGTTGGCAACCAGATGCTGGAAGTACTTAAGCATCAGCACCAACTGTTCCTGGAGCTTGTCAAGCTTTCGAGGGAACAGCGTGAGATGATCAAGAGCCAGCAGAGCGAAGATTTGCTTCACCTGCTTGGCAAACGGCAGAAGATCGTTGAAGCCATCAACAAGATTCACCAGCAATCGTCCGACTATCGTGCCGAATGGCCGAGGCTCAAGGAGCTGCTTCCGCCGGTGTTACGGACACAGATCGGCGAATTGCTCACAGCGCTTGAACAAATGCTCAACGCGATTATCGAGCAGGACAAGCAGGACTGCCAGGAACTATCAGCTGGCAGAGAGCAAGTTGCCGGGGCGCTTCAGCAGACAGCCAAAGGCCAGGCGGTGGGTGCATCGTACAGTGGTGGATATGGATCGAACTTCCACACGGGCGGCAATTTTCAAATTACAGGATAGTTTGATATGGAATTAACATCGGATAAAGGCAATCTGACCCGCGAAGACCTTGTGAAGATTCTGGAGACCTACAACCATGCGGCTGAGCGGCTCAAGGAAAGTCACGACGTACTGCAGACGGAAGTTCGCCGGCTGCGTGAGGAACTGGCGAGCAAAAATCGCCAGTTGGAACGTCGCAAACGACTGGCTGCACTGGGCGAGATGGCGGCAGGTCTGGCACATGAGATTCGCAATCCGCTGGCGGGGATTCACCTGTATGCGAATCTTCTTCGCCGCGATCTGACCGATCGGACTGAGCAGGTTGAGACGGTTGACAAGATCATCACTGGAGTCAAGGCTCTGGACTCGCTGGTGACGGACGTTCTGGCACTGACGCACACGGTCGAGCCGAAATTCACGGCGAGCGACATGGTTGGGATCATTCAGAGTGCAATCGAACTTCTCCAGCCGCTGATCGTGGAACGCAAGGTTCAAATTGTTTTTCACTCGTCAAGCGAGATGGTTCTGATGTGCGACTCTCGCATGCTGCAGAGGGCGATTTTGAATTTGCTGAAAAATGCGATCGAGGCGGCGGGCGAAGAGGGCCGGGTTCTGATCGATCTGCATGCACGGAATCAGCGGGTTATTCTTCAGCTGGCGGACTCCGGACCGGGGATTGACCCGGAAATTGCGGACAGGATATTCAACCCATTTTTCACGACGAAGGATTACGGCACCGGTTTGGGGTTATCGATTGTTCATCGGATCATCGAGGCACACGACGGATCGATATCGGCGGGCCGATCGAGCCTCGGCGGCGCGTTGTTTACGATCAAGATTCCCATGAGCAAAGGGAGGAGACACAATGATTAATATTGCGGTCGTTGACGATCAGGATCTGATTCGAGATTCTCTGGCGCAGACGCTGTCGCGAGCTGGGTACAAGGTGAGCGTATTTGGGCTGGCGACGTCGGCCCTGGATTCGATCAAAAAGCAAACCTTCGATCTGGTGATAAGCGATCTGAAGATGCCTGGGATGGACGGCGTTGAAATGCTGCGACAGCTACGTCAAATGGGGCAGGACATTCCTGTAATCATGATGACCGCCTATGGTACGGTATCGTCTGCGGTGGAGGCGATGAAACTTGGGGCATTTGATTATATTCAAAAGCCCTTCGATCCGGAGGAAATTGAGCTTTTGGTCAAACGCGCCGTTCAGGACCGTCAGGTTAGAACGGAAAACGAGGCTCTCCGCCGGACGGTCAGCGATCTGTGCAATTTCCGCCAGTTGGTGGGCCAGTCGCTGGTGATCCGCAAGCTTCGCGACCAGATCGAGAAGATCGCCCCCAGCGATGCGACCGTTCTGGTGGAAGGTGAAAGCGGGACGGGTAAGGAAATGATCGCCCGGGCGATTCACAGCGCATCGAATCGTGCGTCGAGACCGCTTTTGTGTTTGAATTGTGCGGCACTATCCGCGAACCTTCTGGAAAGTGAGTTGTTCGGGCACGAGAAGGGGGCATTTACTGGAGCGGACAAATTACGCAAGGGACGTTTTGAACTCGCCGACGGCGGGACGCTGCTGCTCGATGAAATTTCCGAAATACCTATGACTCTCCAAGCCAAGCTGCTCCGCGTGCTGCAGGAAAAGGAATTCGAGCGTGTCGGAAGCAGTCTGACCCGACAGGTTGACGTCAGAGTCATCGCGACGACGAATCGCAATCTCTGGCAATGGGTAAAGGAAGGCCAATTTCGCGAAGACCTGTACTATCGTCTCAGCGTCCTGCCGATTTATATTCCCCCGCTTCGCGAACGCCGGGAAGACATTTCGCTTCTGGCGGAATATTTCCTTAGCCGGCTGGCGGGTGGGTGCGGACGTGAAGCAGGGAAGCTTGACCGGGACGTTGTTCGGTTGCTTGAGGGTTACGACTGGCCTGGCAATGTTCGTGAACTTGAAAATCTGATCGAGCGTGCGTGGGTTCTATCAGGCAGGGATGGAATTTCGCGGGAATTGATCGAGCCGTGGCTTGTTCGTGCTAGGCCTCAGGAAACTTTTTCGGCGCGTCCGGGGCATATTTTGGAAGACACGGAACGGGAATTGATTTTAAAGACGCTGAGTCAGTTCAACGGTCATCGAGCCAAGACCGCCAAGGCGCTGGGCATCGGGCTGAGAACATTGGGATTGAAGCTCAAGCGGTGGCAGGAGGAAGGCGTGTCGCTGTTGGCTTCATAGCGCAATTTGTGCGCATGGTGCGCAATTTATGCAGGAAAGGGCCGAAGAGTGATTTTTGCAAGTGCTTTATTTGCAGGATATTGCAATTTGGTATAGAGGTTGCATATTCGATCATTGGACAACTCCGTTTGCAACGGAGAAAGGGTAAGTATATGTGGATAGACTCGATGTTGAGAGGTACTGATACAGCTCCGCTGGATCGTGTGATTCAGTTCACGGAAACTCGTCATCAGCTTCTGGCGAACAACATCGCGAATATCGATACGCCCGGATATCAGATGCGTGATTTGTCGGTTCAGAAGTTTCAGCAGGATTTGCAAAAGGCGATCGAGAATCGAACGGTAACGTGCGAGGAACAGTCCAGTGTGTCATCGGCCAAGACGGATTTCAATCAGTACCTGTTGTTTCACGACCGAAACAACCGGAGCATCGAAAAGCAGGTGACGCAGATGACGGAAAACGCAGTTCTTCACAACACTGCAGTGGAACTGCTTCGCAGCCGGTATACGCTTTTGGAAAAAGCGATTTCCTTAAAACCGTAAAGAGGACAGATTAATAGATGTTTACATCCCTTGATATCAGTACGAGCGGCCTGGTCGCCCAGCGGACACGGATGGACGTGATCGCGGGGAACATAGCTATGGCGGACGTTACGGAGGACGCAGCCGGCAGGCCTAATCCGTACCAGCGTCGATTTGTGATTTTCCGGGAAGGGACTGGTACGGGCAACACATCTGGTGTTCAGGTGGCCAAGATCGCACAGGACCGGAGCAATTTCAAGATGAAATATGATCCTGGGCATCGTGACGCCATTCAGTCGGGTTCGCTGAAAGGGTACGTGAGGTATCCGAATATCGATCTTGGCCTGGAGTATGTCGATGCGCTGGAGGCATCGCGGGCGTATGAGGCGAACCTGGCGAGTTTCGATCTGGGAAAGAACATGATCACGAGTTCGTTACGATTACTTGCGTGAGAAACCTCGAGAGGAGCAATTGAGATATGGTTGACAAGATGAACAATTTCATTCTTCCAGGGACGATCCAATCGACGGGTACGAGCGGGATTTCCAGCTCGAAGACGACGACGGCGGACGGCAAGGATTTCAAGCAATTGCTGATGGATAATCTGGATCAGGTCAACCGGCTTCAACAGGAAGCCCAGACGGCCACGGAAAAGCTTGCGACGGGCCAGAGCGATAATGTGGCGGAAGTTTTTTCTGCGGTTCGCAAGGCGGACGTAGCATTTTCGCTGCTGATGCAGATTCGAAATCAGTTGATTGATGCGTATACGGAGATTCGGAATATGCGAATTTAAAGCGAGTGAGATATAGCGACCACCGAAACCAGGTGAGAGGATCATATGGAATTCATAAGGAAGCAACTAGTACAAATCAGGGAATACATCGGGACGCTGGCGGTCAGTCAGCAGTTGTCGATTTTCCTTTTGCTGGTGGTGATCGTCATTGCGTTGTTCTGGACGGTCTACCAGACCTCTCGGCCGGCCATGGTTACACTGATCGATCAAACGCTGAGCGACGCGGAGATTGCAAGTCTTGAAGCACGTCTCAAAAGCTGGGATGTGACCCACCGCGTCGAAGGAGGCAAGGTTCTGGTTCAGGTCGAACAGCGGGACCGACTTTTGGCCCGCCTGGGTCAGGAAAACGCATTGCCTGGCGATATGACGGAGAGCTGGAAAAAACTGATTCTTGAAACCGACATGTGGGTGAGCCCTGAAGTTCAGGCCGACCGGCGGAAACTGGCGTTGGACCAGCGGCTGGGGCAGATCATTCAATTGATGGACGGAGTTCAGCGTGCGTATGTGATTGTCAATCCCGGGTCCAAGCGGATTTTGTCCGACGGGCCCAATTCCGATCCTTCCGCCAGTGTATATTTGCAGTTGAAACCTGGATTTCAGCCTGACAAGAAGCTTATTTTAGCGGTGGCCAACATGGTTTCCGGTGCGGTTGATCGTTTGAGTCGCGATCGCGTTCGGATCAGCGCCAACGGCGCCCCCTGCCGGATTCCCAATGAAGGCTCACCGTTTACTACCGACGCACTGGACGCTCGGCGTGAGCATGAACGATATTTTTCTGAGAAGATTCAACAGGCCCTGGGCATCGATACCGCTCTGGTGAGTGTTTTTGTCGATCTGGAGGCAGAGGCCGTGGAGACAACGGAACAGAAATACGGGGATCCGGTTGAATCGCGTGTACGAACGACGGAAGAGCTCTCTCAGCAGAACAACCCTTCTGGGGAACCTGGCGTTCGTGCCAATACCGGTCAGACGGTTCAGGTTCCCGAGGCTGGCGGGGAGAAATCTTCCAAGACTGAAAATGAGACGGAATACAACGGTCAGCGAGATTTGACGTCGGTAGTTAAGCGTAAGGCTCCCGGTCTGGTCAAGAGCATTCGTGCGACCATCAACATTCCTTATACCTATTTTGTCGAGATATACAAGGCCCAGGGGGGCAAAACGGAGAAACCCACGGTAGCAGAACTCCAGCCGCTGATCAAGGCTCAGCAGGAAGACATTCGCAAGAAGGTTCTTCCGATTATCAACAGTAATGATCCGACGTTCGTGGAGGTAGGCTACTATTTCGAGAGTCAACCTGGTGTGATTGGAAGCGGGACCGCACTGGCGGCCGGCGGAACGACGAGTTTTCCGCAAATCACTGAATATGCCAAACCCGCTGGTCTAGTTTTTCTCGCGTTCAGTTCTTTGCTCATGGTGCTTATGATGCTCCGGAAGGCATCGAGCAACGTAGGGATTTCGAATCTTGAGAAGGCGTTTGAGACCAAGGAGCCGCCGCCCACACTTGAAGGCGATGCGGGCCCTGTCGGGGAGGCAGGCAGCAGCGACGGTGTGCTTCAGGGTATCGAAGTTGACGCGGACACGCTTCGAACGCGGAAAATGGCAGAGCAGGTGGCGACGATGGTCAAAGAAGACCCGAGTGCTGCGGCATCACTGGTTCGACAGTGGATTATCAAGGATCGATAAGGTTCACGGGTAAACATTATGGCATCAAGTTCAACAAGCGACGAGATAAAAGAGTTATATTGAATCAAAAAGGCGGCGATTCTGCTTTTGACGGTTCCGGAAGACACGGCGGCGGAGATTCTAAAGATGCTCGATGGTGAATCGGTTGAGGAGGTCACTCGTGAAATCGCATCTCTCGGACAGGTTCCGCCGGAGCTTTGCAATTCGGTAGTTGAGGAATATTACAATCTTGCGTTGGCGCAGTCGTATGTGGAACAGGGCGGTTTAATGCTGGCAAAGACACTTCTGGAAAAATCGCTGCCGAAGGAAGAGGCCAGTCGGATTCTTGACCAGATCGAACAAACGGTCAACGCGACTCCGTTCGCGTTTTTACAGAAAGCGGAAAGCGAAAACCTCCTGACGTTCATACAGGATGAGCACCCGCAGACCATCGCATTGATTCTATCGCATCTGTCGGCGGACAAGGCTGGTGAAATTCTGGGCGGGCTGGCGCCGGATAAACAGATCGAAGTTGTCATGCGGATCGCCCGCATGGAGCAGACGAATCCGGAAGTCATTCGTGAGGTGGAGAAGGGATTGGAGGGGCGACTATCTGCGATCGTGTCGCAGACGTTCGAAAAAGCTGGCGGGGTGGAGGCAGTGGCGGAGATTCTCAACCTGGCGGACCGCGCGACGGAAAAGACCATTCTGGAACATCTCGAAACAACCGATCCGGAACTGGTCGAGCAGATCCGCCGCCTGATGTTCGTCTTTGAGGATATCAATCTGGTTGACGATCGCGGCATTCAGATGGTTCTGAAGGAAGTGGACAACTCCGACATGTCGCTGGCGTTGAAGACCGCGTCGGAAGAATTGAAGGACAAGATTTTGCGCAACATGTCCGAACGTGCAGCGTCGATGATCAAGGAAGAAATGGAATACATGGGCCCGGTGAAGCTCTCCGACGTCGAGGCTGCCCAGCAGAAGATCGTCGATATCGTTCGACGACTCGACGACGCGGGGGAAATCGTCATCATGGGTCGCGGCGGCGCGGGGGATATCGTGGTGTAACGAACCGTCTATAAAACCGGCGACGAATGGAAAAAATGGGAACGATTTTAAAATACAACGTAGTTGAAAGCCTTAAGCCGAAGATCACGAAATTCAATTTCTGTGATGTTCGGGCGGAGGCTGCGGGCATCATTCAGCGGGCTTGCGACCAGCTGGACCGGGCCAAGGCAGAGGCGAAGGAAATTATCGAGCAGGCCCGGAAAGAGGCGGAAGAAATTCGTCAAAGCGTCCGGGCGGAAGGTTTTCAGGAAGGATTTAATCAGGGTTTGGCTGAAGGGAAGAAAGAGGGCACCGATCAGGCTTTTGCCCAGGCCCAAAAGGATTTCGCCGCACAAAATCAGCAAATTCGAACGATGTTGGAAAATCTTCTTCGTACTTTTGAGGACGAGCGCGATCACCTGATCACCCAATCGCATCAGGATTTGCTGGCACTGGCACTCGCCATCGCCGGCAAGATCACCCATGAGCAGATCAAAATCGATCCTCAGATTGTTCTTGAAAACGTTCGCAGCGCAGTCAAACTCGTCGCTTCGCGCAGTGCGGTTCAGGTCAGAATGAATCCGTCGGACATCGATCGATTCGGATTGATCGATCCGGAAGAGGCGGAAAAGCTTTTGCATCTGAAGCATGTGCGTATTGTCAAGGATCCGTCGGTTGAAGAGGGTGGATGCGTGGTAGCGACCGACCACGGGACCATTGACGGCCAGGTGACGACACAGATCGACAACATGATTCGCCAGTTGTCGCCGGCCATGGAAGAAACGATCAAGAAATGGAGTGGGGATAGCGTATGACGCTGTTTGACCGACAACTCGGCATTCTTCATGCGATCAATCCGATGAGTATTTCAGGGTCGGTTTCGAGCGTAGCTGGGCTTGTGATCACCGCTGATGATTTTGCTGTTGCCGTCGGATCGCAATGCCGGATTCTTCGCCGGTCCGGCCAACCGCTGGCGGCGGAGGTTGTTGGGTTTCAGGGTTCGCGAGCGATCATCATGCCTTATGACGAATTGGTCGGAGTCGCGCCTGGCGACTGCGTGGAGTGCATCACGTCCCGCCAGCACATTCCGGTTGGTCGACAACTTCTTGGACGTGTCCTCGACGGCTTCGGCCATCCGATAGACAACGATAAACCATTACTGGCAGACGATTATTATCCGCTGCTCAACAATGCGCCGTCGGCCACGCATCGTCGGCGTGTCACGCAGCCGATCGGGACGGGCATTCGCAGCATCGACGCATTGATCACCGCCGGCCAGGGGCAGCGATTGGGGATTTTCGCAGGTCCTGGAGTCGGGAAAAGCGTACTTCTCGGCATGATCGCGCGTTACACATCTGCCGACGTCATCGTGATTGCCCTAGTCGGCGAGCGTGGGCGAGAGGTTCGCGATTTTCTCGACCGCGATCTGACGGAGGAAGGCCGAAAGCGCGCTGTGGTCTTCGTCAGCACATCCGATCAGTCGCCGGTTTTGCGTATTAGAGCAACACTGGCCGCCACGGCGGCAGCGGAGTATTTTCGCGATCAGGGCAAAACGGTTTTATTGCTGGTGGATTCGATCACGCGTTTAGCCATGGCGCAGAGGCAGATCGGCCTGGCCGCCGGGGAGCCGCCTGCGACGAAGGGTTATACGCCAAGCGTTTTTGCCCTTCTGCCGAAACTTCTCGAACGTGCCGGTCAGTCGGATCGTGGCTCGATCACCGGGTTTTACACGGTTTTGGTCGAGGGCGACGATATGACTGAACCGGTCAGCGACGCGGTTCGAGGAATTCTCGACGGCCACATCGCGCTTTCGCGAGATTTGGCGAATCGTGGTCATTTTCCTGCAATTTCGGTTCTTGACAGCATCAGCCGTGTCATGACCGACGTTATCGACAGCCCCCATCAGGTAGCGGCAAGAAAAGTCCGTCGATTGATTTCCATCTATCACGACGTTCAGGATCTGGTCAATATCGGGGCATACGTTCCTGGTAGCAATCCGGAAATCGATCTGGCTGTTCGCGTTCATCCGCTGATCGACAAATTTCTCCGCCAGGAAATCCGGGAGCAGCTGGATTTCGGTCAGATCAAAAAGGCCCTGTTCGAGCTGGGGGCGAAAATCGACCAG